>JBGPOB010000196.1:0-7288 GCA_041487815.1 Xanthobacteraceae bacterium
CGCATGGATGCCTCCCTCCTCGTTGCTGCGGTGAGGCAATCCATCCTCACGCGCGTATTTCCTCGCTTTCACCCTAACATTCAGCTCCCCGGTCACCAAGAATATTTTTTGCATTTCTGTATGAGAGAAACAATTTAAGTTGCATTTCCTCCATCAGACAATAGACTTGGGGCCAAGTAAGTGTCTGGGATTTAGGCATTTCCCAGCTGGCAGAGGCAACAACATGTTCGTCCGCAATTGTTGGTACGTGGTGGCGTGGGAGCACGAGGTTTCGGCCGATACGGTCTTCTCCCGAACGATTGCGAGCGAGGCGCTTGTGCTCTATCGGAAGGCCAACGGTCAGCCGGTTGTACTCGAGGACCGCTGCTGCCATCGGCACGCGCCGCTCTCGGAGGGTCGCCGCGTCGGAGATGATCTGCGCTGCGCGTATCATGGGTTGAAATTCGCGCCCGACGGACGCTGCGTGGAGATACCAGGGCAGACGGCCATCCCGGCCAATGCGCGGGTGCGAAGCTTCCCGGCGGTGGCGCGGCACAGTTTGATCTGGGCTTGGCTCGGCAATCCGGCCGCGGCCAATCCGGACCTGATACCCGATGCCGTCGGCCTCGATCATCCGGACTGGATCTTGAAGCCGGGCTACATGCGCTATGAGGCCGACCCGATGCTGGTGGTCGATAATGCGATGGATTTCTCGCACATCACGTATGTCCACGAGCAGACGTTCGGTGGTACGGACCAATGGGTGACGGAACGGCCCAAGATCGAGAGAATTGCGCGTGGGGTTCGCGTTTCGCGCTGGCTGATGGATGTCGCGCCGCCACCCTACCTGCAGCGCTTCAAAAACCACCGCGGCAATATCGACCGCTGGAGCAGCTACGATTTTCTTGTTCCGGGCGTGCTGCTTCTGCGCAGCGACATGTATCCGGTCGGCAGCGATCACAACGACAAGAGCAACATTATTTTCAGCTATTTCGCGTCGAATGCCTTGATGCCGGAATCGCCCGACGCGACGCACAGCTTCTTTCGATGGGGCCCGCGCTCGAATGAGGATCCCGCCATCGTCGATATTTTGATGGAGGCGGCCGCAATCGGATTTGCCGAGGACAAGAAGATCATCGAAGCGCAACATCGCGTCGTCAAAAGAGACCCGACGGCCAAGATGCTGACCATCGCTGCCGACGCTGGACTGGTCCAGATGCGTCGCGTATTCAACGAAATGATTGAGGCGGAAACGACGTCCGCTGCCGAATAGTTGAACTTCCTGCCGGGGTAAGCGCCGAAGGCGTCCTGCGCGCCGCAATGCGCGCGGTCGCTGGGCTAGAGCTTGAACAGTTTCTTCAGTTCGCCGACGATGCCTTGGCGAAACAGAAGGATGCATAGCACGAAGGTCGTGCCAACGACTGCCGGCACCGGCAGGCCCGATTCCGCGAGGTAGTCGTCCAGCACGGTCACCAGAATGGCGCCGACGACGGGACCAAACAGCGTCTCGGTTCCACCCAGCATCGCCATGACCAGCACGTTGCCGGACATGCCCCAATGGACGTCGTAGACGGTGGCGAGGTGCAACGCGATTGCTTTGGTCGCACCCGCGAGGCCCGAGAGCGCAGCCGAGAGCGAAAAAGCTGCGATTTTGTATGTGTCGACGTTGTAGCCGAGCGAAATCGCTCGCGGCTGATTGTCGCGAATAGCCCTCAGGATGCGGCCAAAGGGCGAATGTATGACGCGATAGATGATCGCGTATCCGATGAGAAAGATGACCGCGGTTGCGTAGTACATCATGACGTCACTGTTGAGATCAATGAATCCCAGCGCGCGGCCGCGCGGAATGCCTGACAGCCCGTCGTCGGCGTGCGTAAAGGGAAGTTGAAAAGCGAGGAAATAGACCATCTGCGCGAGCGCGAGGGTGATCATCGCAAAATACAACCCATGGCGCCTAACAGAGATGAATCCCATTGCCACGCCCATTCCGAGCCCTGTCGCGGTGCCGATCAGGATCGCCGCCTCGAAGGGAACGCCCCAGGCCTTGGCGGCGTAGCCCGCCGTATAGGCCGCCGATCCGAAGAAAGCTGCATGACCGAAAGACAAGAGGCCCGTGGTGTGCGCGAGCAGATTGAAGGCGCATGCGAACAGGCAGAAGCAGAGCATTTTGACCAAAAACAGCGGGTAGATAACGAACGGCGCCGCGACCAGCAACACCAAGCCGATGCCAGATAGCACCAGATTGACGGTTGGCCGGGTGGATGGCGTTGTCACGTGGTCTACGACAGCCATCGCTATTTCTCCGACCCGAACAGTCCGGCCGGCTTGATCAGCAACACGATGATCATGACGATGAAGATCACCATGTTGGAGCCTTGCGGATAGAACACCTTCGCAAATCCTTCGATCACTCCGAGCCCCAGGCTCGTAATGATTGCTCCGAAAATTGAACCAAGGCCGCCGACCACGACCACCGCGAACACGATGATGATCAGGTCAACGCCCATCAGCGGACTGACGGTGTAGAGCGGTGCGGCCAGTACGCCGGCGAAACCCGCCAATGCGACTCCAAGCGCAAATCCCATCGTGATCAACGCCGGTACATTGATGCCGAACGAGCGTGTGAGCACGGGATTTTCGTTTGCCGCGCGCAGCGTTCGGCCGAGCGAAGTCTTCTCGATAATGAACCAGGTCGTGAAGCAGACCGTGACCGAGGCAAATACAGTCCAAACGCGATATTTTGGGAGGAACACGAAGTCGAGATCCCATCCGCCGCGCAGCTCCGCTGGGACGGGGTAGGGTCGTGCATTCGCGCCGAAGATATATACAAACATGCCCTGAATGGCCATGAGCAGGCCGAGTGTTAGCAGGAGCCCGGGCATGTGATCGGGACCGTAGACCCGAAAGATCATGGTCTTTTCGAGGACCACGCCAAATGCGGCAACTGCCAAGGGCGCAAGAATGAGCGCCGGCCAATAGCCGATGCCGAGCCACTGCAGCATCATCCAGGAGAAGAAGGCGCCGGCCATGTAAAAGGCGCCCTGGGCCACATTCACGATGCCAAGCAGACCAAAAATGATCGAGAGACCGAGGCTCAAGAGCGCATAGAACGACCCGTTGATGAGCCCAACGAGTAGTTGCCCCAAGAATTCATCCCGCGACATCAGAACACCTAGACACCGAGGTAGTGCTGCAATTCCTGCATCTTCGCTGCGACCTGCGCGCGTGGGATCATGTCGACGATTCGTCCACTTTCCATGACGTAGTGACGATCAGCGACACGCATCGCGAAGCGAATATTCTGCTCAATGAGCAACACAGTTCGACCTTTACGCTTCATGGAATCGATCGCCTGGCCAATGCGCTGCACAATCGTCGGCGCAAGTCCTTCAGTCGGTTCATCGAGAAGCAGAAGAGAGGCGCCAGTCCGAAGCACGCGGGCGATCGCCAGCATTTGCTGTTCGCCGCCAGAGAGGCGCGTACCGGCGCTCGCGGTGCGCTCCTCCAGGTTCGGAAACAGATCGTAGATTTCGGCAATAGTCATGCCGCCTTCGGCCACAATCGGGGGCAAGATGAGATTGTCGGCAACGCTCAGGCTTGCGAATATGCCGCGCTCCTCAGGCACATAGCCTACGCCGATGCGCGCGATTTGTTCTGGACGCGCCGCGATCGTTTCCTGGCCGGCGATTTTGATTGAGCCGCGGCGGTTGCTGAGGATGCCCATGATCGCGCGTAGTGTCGTCGTCTTGCCAACGCCATTGCGGCCAATGATGGTGACGATTTCGCCTTCGGCGATCTCCAAATCGACTCCATGCAAGACATGCGAGTCGCCGTAGAACGCCTGCAAGTTCTTGACCTCAAGCCGGTTCTTAGTCACCACCCGTGCCCATGTAAGCTTCGATGACCGCTGGATTTTTTGAGACCTGTTCGTAATTTCCGTCGGCGAGGATTTCTCCGCGCGCGAGAACAGTGATGCGGTCCGACAGATCGGCAACGACCGAAAGGTTATGCTCCACCATGACGATTGTGCGATTTTCGGCGGCGCGTCGGATCAGCTCCACTGTACGTCCGATGTCCTCATGGCCCATGCCGGATGTTGGTTCGTCGAGCAGGAGTAGTTCCGGATCGAGCGCAAGCGTTGTTGCGAGTTCGAGCGCCCGGCGGCGGCCATAGGAAAGCTCATTCGCCTTGTGGCGGTAGAATCCGTCGAGACCGACCTGCGCCAGCAGGGCTTTGGATCGATCATCGAGCACACTCAGTACACGCTCGGAGCGCCAAAAATGGAAATTGTCGCGGCGCGTCCGTTGCAGTGCGATGCGCACATTCTCCAACACGGTGAGATTCAGAAACACCGCCGAAATTTGGAATGAGCGGACCATCCCCAGACGCGCTACGTGGGCGGGTTTAAGCCTGGTGACGTCTTGCCCATTGAAAAAAATGCGCCCGCTGGTCGGGTCCAGGAATCTTGTCACCAAATTGAATATTGTGGTCTTGCCGGCGCCGTTCGGGCCGATCAGCGAATGGATCGTGCCCCGCAGCACGTCGATGTGCACGTTGTTGACCGCGACAAAGCCGCGGAATGCCTTGCTCAGGCCATCCATGCTCAACACGATGCGATCGTCGTTGCCCACCGGATTATTGTCTCGTCGCGTTTCCTTCTTGCAGAGATTACATGTCTTGCAACAATAATAGTTGCTGTCAATTCCTCCGCGTTCGTTGCATGCCGAGGCCGCCAATTCGCCCACGCTGGTTGAAAAGGGCGTTATTGAGAAAATCCCGATGCCAGCGAAACCCCCCGTTATTTGCACACAAATAAGAATTTTCGTTACGCCGAACTGGCGATTGACCGCATGACGCAAGCCGTCGGCCGCGTCGTCGCGCGCGTCGCACTTTGCGCTGGCCGTTCCGGTCGCGGCGTCTCTGTTGTCTTGCAACAATAATCGTTGTATTTGGAGTCGTCTGCGGTCGTCGAAATTTCTGCGGGTCGCCGAAAGGACGAAACGCCGCCTCCATCGCTTTCTCGTTGGGGCTTAGATCGGGATTCGGGTTGATGTCCAAGCTGCCAATGACTTTCGCCTGCGGAGTCTACGACCGCATGTACGCGCTCTATACCGGTGAAGTGCAGCCGGAAGGGATTGATTTAAACTTCATCGAAGTTGGTCACCCGCGCGAACTTTTCGATCGGATGGTGGGGCGGTTGGAGTTCGACGCCTCGGAAATGTCGAGTTCGGAATACATCACGCGGTATGCCGCGGGAAAATGTCCGTTTGTTGCAATCCCTGTGTTTGCCTCGCGAATGTTCCGTCATGGCTTCATTGCAGTCGACAAGCGGGCGATCAAGAAACCGTCGGATTTGGCGGGCAAACGGATCGGTGTGCAGCTATACACGATGACGGCTGCGATTTGGATTCGCGGTCTGCTGCAGCGTGAATGCGGAGTCGATTTATCGAAAGTCGAATGGGTGGAGGGAGCGATCGAAGCGCCCACGCCGCATGGCAAGCCAACGGTGTTGCCGCCGCTGAAGCCGGTCTCGATTGTGGCCAACACGAGCGGAAAGTCGCTCAGCAAATTGCTCGAGGACGGAGAAATTCAGGCGATCATCGGCGCCGATCTGCCTCCGGCATTTGGGAAAAACCCCAATATCGGTAGATTGTTTCCCAATTTCCGCGAGGCCGAAAAGGAATATTTCCGCCGCACCAAGATTTTTCCGATCATGCATCTGATCGTGCTGCAGCGCGGATTTCATGAAAAGCATCCGTTCGTCGCGAGCAGTCTCTACAATGCATTTTGTGAATCGAAGGCGCGTGCCTTCAAAAAGATGCGTTATCTCGGCGCGCTGCGCTATATGTTGCCGTGGTTGCCGGCCGAACTCGATGAGATCGACGAAGTATTTGGCGGCGATCCATGGCCGTATGGATTGGAGCCGAACCGTCCGACACTCGAGGCCTTGGTGCAATTTCTCGTGGATCAGTCGCTGATCGCCGACAAGGTTCCCGTTGACGATCTGTTTGTCGGTGTCCACAGCCAGCGCTCGTGATTACCGCCCGGCGCACGGGTCGTACCGTGTCATTGGTGGTGCGGTGTCAGGGTCCTTCACCGCAATCGAAGCGCGGCGTTCGCGCAACCAATTTTGTTGCCAATGACGAAGTTTGCCGATATGATTTTGAACTTCGTCAGGTCGCTGCGGCTGCGCGCTTTTGCGGTCGGGCGCTTGGGGTTTGGCATGATTGGCATGCCGCGCGGTTGGGCTTTGGTGCAACTTGTGTTTTCTCGCAAAGTAATCAGCGGTTTTAGACCCGAGCCAAGCGGTAAATCGCGATGGCGCTTGCAATAGTCTTGCCGCTGGCACCCATCACATCACTTCGAAAAGGCGCATGACATGCTGGTTTCCGTTTGCTCGCTCGGTGAGGAGTCCAACGGTCGTTATCTGGAGCAGGTCAAGCTCGCCGAGCAGCTCGGCTTTCACGCATTTCTGCATGGCGACGAAAAGTGGACGCGGGACCCATATGTGCGGCTTGCGGCGGCGACTCGTGTTTCATCTCGCATTGGCTTGGGCCTATGCGTGACGGATCCCTATACGCGGCATCCTGGCTTGTCGGCACAGGCATCCGCGACCTTGGCGGAGCTGGCGCCCGGACGCGTGCGCGTTGTTATGGGCGCGGGCAGTCATTTCGAAACGTTACCGACGATAAGCAATCCCAAGCCGGTGAAGGGCATTCGCGAAGGTATCGACTTGATGCGTCGCCTGTGGTCTGGGGAGCGCGTCACGCTCGACGGAGAACTGATTAAATTCAACGCCGGGAAGCTTGATTTCGACCCGGAAGCGACGCCGGAAATCTACATTGCCAGCCGCAGCCCGCTGATTTTGGGCCTCGGCGGCGAGATCGGAGACGGTGTCCTGGTTGGCAGTTTCGCCACGCCGCCGGGCATCGAACACGCGAAGCGCCACATTAAGAAGGGGCTCGACCGTGCCGGACGTTCCTGGAAGGATATTCGGCTGAGCTCGTGGGTCTATGTCACGATCCTCGATCGCGAAGACGAGGATATTCCGGATAATATCCGTCGCGGCATGAGTCATGCGTTCTGGAGCAGCCGCAAGACGATGACGGAACTGGTCGACAACTTAACCGACGATGTGACCGATGAGTTTCGAAAATTCTTGCAGGAGGCGCCGCACGAATGGTCACCCGAAGTCATGGCCGAATTGCGCCGTCTGATTCCCCGCGGCGTATTTGATAGCATGTCGCTCGTAGGCACCGCCGATCAGGTCGTCAAACGGCTCAAGTCGCTTGAAGCCATCGGCGTGCAG
>JBGPOB010000197.1:0-7113 GCA_041487815.1 Xanthobacteraceae bacterium
ATCAGCAAGTTGTCGGTATAGGTCGAGTGGATGCCCCATTTCTGGTGCGGCGTGATGAAATTCAGCACGACTTGCTTTTCGCCGTTCGGTTTGGCGTCGATGATCGGTTTTATCGCCTTGAGATCGACCGGCGGACGATAGACGCACAGTGCCTCGCCGAACGCCCGCATCCATAGGTGGTCCTGATAGAGCTGCTGGCGGCCGGTGAGCGTCCGCCACGGGATCAATTCGTGGACGTTTGTATAACTGGCGTTGTAACAGACTTTTTCCGACTCGAGCCCCGACCAAATCGGCGACGAGATGATCTTGCGCGGCTGCGCGACCACGTCGCGGAAGCGGATCTTCTCGTCCTTCTTCGGGATAGCGAGATGCGTGTGGTCGCGCCCGGTGAAGCTGCCGAGCGATTGCCACGCCTTGACTGCGACCTCGCCGTTGGTCTCCGGCGCCAGTGTAAGCACCATTTCTGCCGCGTCGATGTCGGTATCGATCTTGGCCAAGCCCTTGGTCGTACCCTCATCGGTCACAACGCCGTTGAGCTTTTTCAGGAACTCGACTTCATGCTCGGTGTTCCATGTCATTCCCTTGCCGCCATTGCCGATCTTCGTCATCAGTGGCCCGAGCGACGTGAAGCGCTTGTAGAGGTTCGGATAATCGCGCTCGACCACGGTGACTTGCGGCATCGTTTTTCCGGGCACCGGGGCAACTTCGCCTCTCTTCCAATCCTTGACATCGAGCGCCTGAGCGATCTCACCGGCGGTGTCGTGCATGATCGGGGTCAGCACTACGTCCTTCTCGACGCCGAGGACTTCCGGCGCGATCTGGGAAAACTTCTTTGCAATCGCCTTGTAGATGTCCCAATCGCTCTTGGATTCCCACACCGGATCCACCGCCGCGGTGAGCGGGTGAATGAATGGGTGCATGTCCGAGGTGTTGAGATCGTTCTTTTCGTACCATGTAGCGGTCGGCAGGACGATGTCGGAATAGACGCAAGTGGTTGACATGCGGAAATCGAGCGTCACCAGCAAGTCAAGCTTTCCTTCCGGCGCATCTTCGTGCCAGGCGACCTCGCTCGGCTTCTGGTGACCGGTTTCGCCCAAATCCTTGCCCAACACGCCGTGCGGCGTCCCGAGCAGGTGCTTGAGGAAATATTCGTGGCCTTTGCCGGACGAGCCGAGCAAGTTCGAGCGCCAGACGAACATGTTGCGCGGCCAGTTCACTGGCTTGTCCGGGTCCTCACAGGAGAACTTGAGTTCTCCGGACTTGACCGCCGTTGCCACGTACTCCTTCGGCTCCTGGCCCTTGGCAGCGGCTTGTGCGACAATGCGCAGCGGATTGGTTTCAAACTGCGGCGCGGATGGCAGCCAGCCCATGCGTTCGGCTCGCACGTTGTAATCGATGATAGCGCCGTCCCACGGACCGGCCGGCGCGGTCGGCGAAAGTATTTCCTTGATATCGAGCGTCTCGTATCGCCATTGATCGGTGTGGGCGTAGAAGAAGGATGTCGAATTTTGTTGCCGCGGCGGGCGCCCCCAATCGAGTGCAAAGGCCAGGGGAAGCCAACCGGATTGCGGGCGTAGCTTTTCTTGCCCGACATAGTGCGACCAGCCGCCGCCGGATTGGCCGACGCAGCCGCACATGACCAGCATGTTGATGACACCGCGATAATTCATGTCGCAGTGGAACCAGTGGTTCATCGCCGCGCCGATGATGACCATCGACCGGCCGTGCGTCTTCTCGGCATTACGGGCGAATTCCCGCGCCACCGTAATAATCTGATCTCGCGGTACGCCTGTGATCTGCTCGGCCCAGGCCGGTGTATAGGGCTCGTTCTGGTCGTATGATGTCGCAACGTGCATGCCGCCGAACCCGCGATCGACGCCATAGTTGGCAACGAACAGGTCATAGACTGACGCAACAAGCGTCTCGCCCTCTTTAAGGACGACGCGCTTCGCCGGAACATTACGCATGAGCACGCTCGGATGGTCGGTGCCAGCAAAATGTTCGTGCTCGCGATTGCCGAAATAGGGAAAGGCAACGCTTGCAAACTCGTCCTTAATGCCGTCGAGCGAGAGGTGCAATTTCGTTTCAGTGTTCGTAGAATCCCTTTCCTCCAGATTCCACTTACCCTTCTCGCCCCAACGGAAGCCGACCGAGCCGTGCGGCACCACGATCGTGCCGCTCGTTTGATCATAGGCGACCGTTTTCCATTCCGGATTGTTGGTCTCTCCGAGATCGCCGCTAAAGTCGGAGGCGCGCAAGAGCCGCCCGGGCACTAGTCTGCCGTCCTGCTTCACCAGTTGCACCAACATCGGCATATCCGTGTACTGGCGCACATAATCGTCGAAATATTTGGCTTTTCGGTCGACGTGAAACTCGCGCAGGATCACGTGGCCCATTGCCATCGCAAGCGCGGCGTCGGTGCCTTGTTTTACCGAGATCCAGAGGTCGGCGAATTTCGAGGCTTCCGAGTAATCCGGACAGATGACGACACTCTTGGCGCCACGGTAGCGCGCTTCAGTGTAGAAATGCGCGTCAGGCGTTCGAGTCTGCGGGACGTTCGAGCCCCACAGAATAAGGAATCCAGAATTGTACCAATCGGCCGATTCCGGTACGTCGGTTTGCTCGCCCCAGGTCTGCGGGGAGGAGGGCGGCAGGTCGCAGTACCAATCATAGAACGACATGCACACGCCGCCGAGCAGCGACAGGTAGCGTGCGCCGGCCGCGTAACTGACCATCGACATAGCCGGAATCGGTGAAAAGCCGATCACGCGGTCAGGGCCATATATCTTTGCAGTGTAAGCGTTCGCGGCTGCAATGATTTCAGTAACCTCATCCCAGGTCGAACGCACGAAACCGCCAAGTCCGCGTTTCTTCGTATACGCGGCGCGCTTTTCCGGATTATCGACAATGGAGGCCCAGGCTGCGACCGGCGCACGTAAAGCCCGCGCTTCGCGCCATAGCTTTAAAAGCCGCGAGCGCACCAGCGGATATTTCACGCGATTTCCGGAATAGAGATACCAGGAGTAGCTCGCGCCGCGCGAGCAACCGCGCGGCTCGTGGTTCGGCAGGTCGGGCCGCGTGCGCGGGTAATCAGTCTGCTGCGTTTCCCAGGTGACGATGCCGCCCTTGACGTAGATTTTCCAGGAACACGAGCCCGTGCAATTCGCACCGTGGGTTGAGCGCACAATCTTGTCGTGCTGCCAACGCTTGCGGTAACCGTCCTCCCAGCGTCGGTCTTCGCGGGTTACGATCCCGTGGCCGTCGGAAAAATCTTCAACCACTCGGTTGAAGAAGGTGAGACGATCGAGGAAATGGCTCATGGTTCTTGATCATCACTCAGCAGGGGTTGATGCGGGAGCAAGCGGAGTGGCGGAATTCCGCCGCTCGACGTCGTAGAGCAGTCCGCCGCGGCGGGTGTAGTAGGCCCAAGTAATGACAACGCAGCTCACATAGAAGATGAAGAAGCCCCACAGCGCCAACTCGACGCCGCCGCTCAACGCGATCGATGTGCCGTAGGATTTCGGAATGAAGAACGCTCCGAACGCCGCGATCGCGGACGTGAAGCCAGTAATTGCGGCGGATTCTTTCTCGGCTTGACGGATTCTTGTGGTGGCATCCGCCTGCGGCATCAGCCGATCTATCTCTTGGCGCATGATGTTGGGGATCATTTGGAACGTCGATGCGTTGCCGACGCCTGCCGCAAAGAACAGGAATAAGAACATGGCGAAGAAGCCCCAGAATGCCCCGGGTTGATCCTTGATCCCGAGGAAGTAGAGGACGCCGCCGACGCCGATCATCATCATGATGAAGACCCATACCGTGACACGCCCACCACCCCATTTGTCCGAGACCCAACCAGTGGCGGAGCGCGATAGCGCGCCGACGAGGGGACCCAGGAAGACGAAGGGCAGGGCGTCGATCGCCGGGAACTGAGTCTTGGCGAGCAACGGGAAGCCGGCGGAATAGCCGATAAAGGAGCCGAAGGTTCCCGTATAGAGCCAGCACATCAACCAATTGTGCTTGCGCTGGAAAATGATCGCCTGCTCTGCAAAGGAGGCCTTAACGGATGCGATGTCGTTCATGCCGAACCACGCGGCGAATGCGCTGGCCGCGATGAACGGCACCCAGACGAAGCCGGCATTCTGCAACCATAGCGGAACCTGCTGCGTGCCGGTCGTGACCATGACGGGATCGCCGCCGAACCAGCCGAATACGCTGGCAGTGATCGCAATTGGCACCATAAACTGCACGACGCTGACGCCGAGGTTGCCGAGACCGGCGTTGAGCGCGAGCGCATTGCCTTTCTCCGCCCTCGGAAAGAAGAACGAGATGTTGGCCATCGACGAAGCAAAGTTGCCGCCGCCAAGACCGCACAGCAGCGCCAGCCCGAGGAATACAACGTAAGGCGTTGACGGCTGTTGGACGGCGTAGCCGATGCCGATCGCCGGGATCATCAGCGACCAGGTGGCGAGGGTTGTCCAGAGCCGCCCGCCGAAGATCGGAACCATGAAGGAATAGAGGATACGCAGAACCGCGCCGGAAATTCCGGGAAGCGCCGCAAGCCAGAATAGTTGATCGGTGGTAAACTGAAATCCAACCGCTGGCAGCTTTGCCACAACAACGGACCAGACCTGCCAGACTGCGAACGAAAGCAATAGCGCAGGGATCGAGATCCATAAATTCCGCCGTGCGATCGCACGACCGGTTGTTTCCCAGAATACTTTGTCCTCTGGGCGCCAATCCTGCAATACCGCTCCGGACAACGCGCCGACATGCTGCGGCTCGTGAATTTCCTGCATCTCCGGCAACTCGGGCAGAGCCTTGAGCGCCTCGCCGACTACGCCGCGCTCCATCTGCCTGATCGCCACATGCATCCAAATGAGCGCGCCGGTGACGAGCGCGAACAGCAGCATGAAGCAACTCGTCCACAATCCTGTGAGGTCAAGTAGCGCGCCGAACGCAATCGGGAGCACGAAACCACCGAGCCCGCCGATCATCCCGACGAGACCGCCGACCGCGCCGACACTTTTTGGATAATAGACGGGAATGTGTTTGTAGACCGCGGCCTTGCCCAGCGCCATGAAAAAGCCGAGTACGAAAACGGTGACCGTAAACGGCACGATGCCCATCTCGATATGGAACGCGCGTGGGCCGGTTACGGTGCGCACGACGTAGTCAGCGGGGGGATAAGAGAGAACAAACGTGCAAACGACGGCGACCAAAAAAGTCCAATACATCACACGGCGTGCGCCGTATCGGTCAGAGAGATGGCCACCATAGGCGCGGAACACACTGGCCGGTATTGAAAACATCGCGGCGGTCATGCCTGCGACCTTGATGTCCACGCCGTAGACGTTGATGAGGTACTGCGGCAGCCATAGCGACAACGCGACAAACGCACCGAACACAAAAAAATAGTAAAGCGAGAAGCGCCAGACTTGGACATTCTTCAATGGCTCCAGCTCAAGCCAGGTACTGCGTGGCTTTTCATGGCGCTGACGCCGCTCGCGCAGAACGGGGTCATCGCTGGTTGTGAACCAGAACACGATGCCCATAACCGCAATTCCGACGGCCCATACTTGGGCGGTCGTCTGCCAGCCATAGGCAACGAGCACGAATGGCGCGAGAAATTTCGTAACGGCGGCGCCGACATTGCCGGCGCCGAAAATGCCGAGCGCCGTGCCCTGTTTGCTGGTCGGATACCAGCGCGAGACATAAGCGATGCCGACGGCGAATGAACCACCGGATATGCCGACACCGAGCGCGGCAATCAGCATTTGCGGGTAGGTATGTGCATACGAAAGCAAGAAGGTCGCAACCGCCGCCGAAAGCATGACGAACGTGTAGACGATGCGTCCGCCATATTGATCGGTCCAGATTCCGAGCATGAGTCGGATCAACGAACCGGTCAGGATTGGGGTACCGACGAGCAGCCCGAACTGCGTTTCGTTGAGATCGAGCTCCTGTTGGATGCGAACGCCGATGATTGCGAAGATAGTCCACACCGCAAAACAGACGGTAAATGCGAGTGTAGACATCCACAGCGCGTTGCGTTGGGCTGCTGGGCTTACGTCGGAACTTTCTTGCATGGGTAGGCTTCTCGTTTCGTTCGCAGTGTCTACAATCGGCGCAAATTGACGGCGGCAATGGGCGCAGATCGATGGCCGCAATGCTTTGAGGTGGGTCAAATAGTGGGGTGATTTCTCTCTATATCCTGCGATGTACTCATGCGCGGTGCGGTGGCAGCACAAGGACAAATTCCGCTGTCATCGGCGCATCGCAGTCTCTGAGCTCACACAGCAAATAGCGGAGCTAATTGGTTTACGACCGCGCGCTCGGCTACTTAGGGCAAAAGCGATGCAAGCCACGCACAGGCCTGAGGACGCGTAGCCACAACAGACTCGTGGAGACCTCCGCGATCAACGGGAAGCTGGCGAATCACGTCGCGTGTAAATACTACATGATACAATCATGTAGTGCATTGTTGACGACTGCAAACAGCCCGTATTCCTTCGCGCCGTCGTCGATGGCACGTGGCGTTGGTTGCTTCATCCGATGGCCCGCAAATCACAAACGATGTGATCCTGCCGATGACGACAATTGTCATTTTTGAGGCGGTCATCGGCAACGAGATCTAACAAAAATCGACGCGCGCCATCGCACGTACAATCGTGCTCAAGCCTGATCTCGTCTCTTGATGAACCGATTGCGGCGCTCGACGCCTCGATCCGGGCCGTGGTTCTCAAACTGCTGCAAGAAATCAAGGAATCGCTGGTGACGAGCTATCTCTTCATTTCCAATGACCTTAATGTTGTGCGAGTGTTCTGCGATCGGGTTATCGTCATACAAGCTGGAAAGACCGTGGAGGAGGGGCCCACGGAACGCGTGCTTTTCGCGCCGAGGGCGCAGTAAATGCGCGATCTGTTGGCGGCCATTCCGCATCTCCGGGTCTGATCTGGCTACAGGATTACAGCGTCATGGCAGCGAAGCCACGAAAGCCACGAAGCAGGAAGAAGAAGTCGACGGAAGGGAAGCTACGCAAACCCGTCAAACGCGCGACACCCGTTCGATTCGCCGTACGCAAGGCGTCTGTAAAGCCGAAAGTCAGTCTAG
>JBGPOB010000198.1:0-7099 GCA_041487815.1 Xanthobacteraceae bacterium
CCGGTCTCGTCGGTCGGCAGACCGTATTGCTTGAAGCAGGCCGCGGCGTAATCGTTCGGCGCCTTCAAAACCACATAGACGCCCCAGCGCAGGTCGCGATAAACGGGGCGGGCATCGCGTTCAAGCGAAGAGACGACCTCAACCATGCCGTCGCGCTCCAACTGGCCGCCGATTGATCGCGGGCGCAGAACGCGGGCGAGGTCGTTGACGCCGCAAGGTGGAAAGCCGAGGCCGTCCTGCGGCACGTCGAGCCCGCAGGCGTTGGCGATGGCCGCCATTTCGATCGCCGACTTGGTGCCGTCGAGAAATGAATTGAACATCTGCGGGTTCATGCCGGCGGCTTTGGCCTCGTCGGCCGTGAGCCCATAATGCTTCCAGACATCGTCCGGCGTCACCGTGTGATAAATTGGCAAATATTTTGTGCCCTTGCCGGCGGCGGCCACAATGAAGCCCGCCGAGCGCGCCCAATCGACCATTTCCGCGACCAGCGCCGGCTGATCGCCATAGGCCATGGAATAGACCACGCCTTTCGCACGCGCCCTTGCCGCGAGCAGCCAGCCGGCGAGGCTGTCGGCCTCGACGTTGACCATGACGATATGCTTGCCGGCATCGATCGCGCGGATGGCATGCGCAATGCCGGCGGCTGGATTGCCAGTCGCCTCCACGACAACTTCGACGCCTTCATCGAGACAGGCGTCGCGTCCACGGTCGGAGAAACGCGTGCGCGCAATGCGCGCTTCGTCCCAGCCGACCTTGCGGCAGGCCGCTTTTGCGCGATCGGTGTCGAGTTCGGAAATCACCGATACTTCAAGACCCGCTATTGACGGCACCTGCGACAGGAACATCGACCCGAACTTGCCGGCGCCGATAAGCCCGACGCGAACCGGCTTGTTCGCCGCGAGGCGGGCGGCAAGCTTCGATTGCAGGCTCATCGCTGCTCCGTCAGGGAATCTCGTAGACAACGGTTTCGTCGGCAATGCCGCGCAAGGCCGCGAGCTGTTCGACCGGCCGCAGGCCGGCTGCGGACAGGATCTCCGCGACCTTCTTGTCCTCGACCACCGACCTGGTGACGAATATCGCGCGCGACGACGCCAGCCCCTGGACACGCGCCGCCATGTTCACGGTTTGCCCGAAGTAATCCTGCCGGTCGTTGAGATTAACCGCCAGGCATGGCCCTTCATGAATTCCGATCTTGAGCAGCAAGTCCTCGCTGCCGCGCTCGCGATTGATCGCCTGCATGGCGTCACGCATCCGCAGCGCCGCGGTCAACGCGCGATGGGGCGTCGGGAAAGTCGCCATGACGGCATCGCCGATAGTCTTGACGATCGCACCGGCTTCCGCCGCGACAATCTCATGCAGCACACGGAAGTGCTGCCGGACGAGATCGTAAGCGACAAGGTCGCCGACGCGCTCGTAGAGCTCCGTCGACCCCTTGAGATCGGTGAACAGGAAGGTGAGGCTTGTGATCTTCAAACGCTGATCGACGTCGATCGTATCGGTTTTGTAGATGTCGCGGAACGTCTGGTTTGTCAGCAAGCGCTTGGCGGTCACGAACGGCTTACGCTTGCCGAGAAGGGTGTGCAGCGCATCGCCGGCGATCCAGATGCCGGGCAGCACTCGCCGATCGGTGCGATTTTCCAGCGACAGGCGAAAGGGCCCCGGCCGCATCGACACCGTCCCGTTGGGCGCGCGAACCTTGTTGAACACGACAGACAGGTTCTGCCGCTCGCGTGTTGGCTCGCCGGACACGTCGATGAACTGCGTGCCGTGCGTGACCGGATCAAACACGATGCAAAATTGCGGCGGCAATTGCACCGATAGCAGCGCCTTTTGCCCGGGCGGAAGCTCGATTGCTTCGATCGTGACCGCCTCCAACTCCTGTTCGAGGGTTTCCTGCGGCAAATCGATACCGGAGCTCCAGAATATCTGCCGAAAATACTCGACCGGAGGAAGCGTGTCCGGCGAATGCGCGGCGATGCGGCGAACGCGCGGATTGACGGTGAAGGTAACCTCGATCATTTCATCCAGCGTCGGTTCATAGCCAACCGAGCACAACGCGCAGTCATATTTGTCGTGATCGACGGTCTTCAGCGTTGCCGACGCTTCCAGCACGCCGCCGCACCCGGGGCACATCACGTTCCACGAAAGATCGAACATGCCGAGCCGCGCCGCATGCAAAAACGCGGCGATCGCGTGCTCCTCGTCTATGCCGAAATTTCTGGCGAAATCCAGGACGTTGACGCGGCACAGCGCGCGGTCGGGACCTTCGAGCACGAGCCGTTCAATGGCCGCCGCCGCCCCTGGGTCGGCCGACTGCCGCAAAACGGAAAACAGCGCTTCTGTTTCGCTCATCGGTTCAAGAATCGCTCAAAAGCATCGCGTGTGGAAGCCCTGCATCGCCGATCATCGGCCGCTGTTGTCCTCGCGAAATTTCCGCCGGAGGATACGCCGCGATTGGCGGCCGCGGCGAAGATCGCGGTAGGCGCTTTATAGCCTCAGCAACGTACCGAAGCCCGCCACCTTGTCGTGAATGCCGCTTTGGCGCAGGCAATGCCACACCGCGGCCTGATTGCTGGTAACGACCGGCCGTTGCAGATCGCGCTCCAGCGTCTCGATGACTTCGGCGGCGCGGACCTGGGCGCAGCTGATGAAATAGGCGTCCGCGTCGTCGTGACGATGATCCATGACGTGACGATACCATGCGGCGGGCTCGACCTGCCCGAACTCCTTGCCGCCTGGCAGCTCCAGCCCATGTTCCCGCACGACCGTGACGCCATAGTGGTTGAGGAATGCGACTTCGTTCTGGTTGATGTAGCGGAGGTAGGGCGTGACCAAAACGACCTTGCGAACGCCGAGCACCTCCAACGCCGCGATGAGCGCGTCCGAAGTGACCGACGCCGGAATCCCGGTCGCATTCGTGATTCGCTCGCGCAGCTTCCGCGGCAAATCGATGTCGTAAGTCGTGAGCGCCGTGCAATGAAACAAAATTCGACTGGGCTCGATATCCTTGAGGAGCAAGGATGCCGCCTCCACCCCATCGGCCATGCCCATCAGCTCCTCGCGGGTCGAACCGACAAGCTTCAGGCGGGTGGCGTGTAACGATACTCCCTCGGGGAGCATGGCCTGCATTTGCGGTTCGGCTACTGTATTGACGGACGGCTGCAACAATCCAAGCCGCATGCGCCAGCCGAGCTTGATCTCCGGCGCGGGACCATTGCCGCTGTCGGGGTGAACCGGGACCGGCCGGCGCGCGTTGCGGGACTCGTTCGGCCTATTAACCATCGAGGCTTCAGCGAGCTGTACGCCAGCCATTGCATCGCTCCTCTTCACGGCCTCGACGCCTTGCCTTGGCAACCGATCGAGCGCCGCCATTTGATCGCGTCCAATAGACCATAACTCCGGCCGCGGCACCATCGCCATGCCGGCCGGCGGCGTATCCAAATGGTTGCCATGCCGATGAATTCCAATCTTTGCGCGCCCAATCGTTCGGTGCTAGCGTGCCGGCCGTCACAAGCCTTGGCAGCCCGACCTCAACCGGGAGCGCGGGATGGAAGTTTTTAGTCTGGCGGATTCGGGCAAGGCCATGGATCCGTTGCGTTCGCAGATCGCGCGACTGATTGAAGTCGTAGGAACGCCGCGCTTCGAGACAGAGATGTTTCAGGCCGCGCGCGGTGCGACGAACTGTGACCATATGACCGCATATGCAATTTCGGGGAACGCCCCGCCGAGATTGCTGCTGGCGGCCAACACGGGCCCGGCGCCGGTAGCCAGATCGCTCGCGAAAAAATACGTGTCGCAATATTGGAAGCTCGATCCGACGAACAAGGCTGTGTCGGCCTGCAATGGGCGATCGGACATCGCAGTCCGCATCTTTCCGGAGGAAGATATCGACGATCAATCGTATCGGTATGAATGCTTCACTGCCGTGCAGATGATGGAACGCTTCACGTTGGTGCGGCATCACGGAACGGACGCATTTCGCATTCATTTCCTCTCGAGCTGCCGCAACGGACGCTTCACGCCGTCGGACGTCAACCACATCGTCTCCTCGGCGGATTTGCTGGTATCTCTTCTCAAGAAGCACGATGCGACGGGGACTTCCGCTTCCGAAGAGTCGACACCGCAGCTGTTTCTCAATCGGCTGCGCCTGGTCGAGCCGAGCATCCCCGACCGCGAGGCCCAGGTTTGCACCGCAATCATGCTTGGCATGACGTCGGAAGCGATCGCGCTCAAGCTGGGCATCAGCGTCAACACGGTGCTGACCTATCGCAAGCGCGCATACGGCCGACTCAATATCTCGTGCCAGAACGAGCTGATGCGGCTGGTCTTGTCTTGACGGATTGCCGAGTTCCCTCGCCTGTCGCTTGGCTGCGCGATTTCGGGCGCGTGCAGGGTGCCTGCTATTTCGCTGAACGCCGGACAATTCACGCAGCATTGAAGCGATAGCGATAGCGCGCGCCTTCGGCTTCGATGGTGCCGGCGGTCGGGTTCGGAAAGTGGATCGGCAGCATCAGCGTGCCGGAACCGGCGTACGCGCCAAGGAAACGCCGGCGCGTGCGCGCCGCCAGCGCGGGATCGGCGCAAAAGCCTGTCGACCAGTCGGGCTCCCGGCACTGCAGGGCATGGTGCATCATGTCGCCGAGCACGACCGCTTCGCGGCCGCCGGAACGAATGTGAACGCAGCAGTGGTGCGGCGTGTGACCGGGTGACATCGACAGGAACAACGTGTCGTCGAGCGAATAGCTTTCATCCACCAGCAATGCCTGCCCCGCCTCGACGACCGGCAGGCAATTCATGGTCCACACCGGACCGAGACTGAGATGGGGATTGCCGCCGATCCTCGCTTGCTCTTCCCAATACGCGTATTCGCGCTTGTGAAAAATGTATTTGGCGTTCGGAAACGTCGGCACCCAGCGCCCGTCGACCAGCCGCGTGTTCCAGCCGGTATGATCGATATGCAGATGGGTGCAGAACACAAAGTCGATGTCGGAAAAATCCAATCCGAGCGCATTCAGCCTATCGAGCCACGGCGCTTTCGGAAAATCCATCGGCGCCGGATAGCCCTTGTGCTCGCCGGTACAGGTATCGACCAGGATGTTGTGGTGCGGCGTGCGCACCACGAAGGTGCGATAGGTGATCACAATACGGTCGGATGCGGGATCGTAGATAAACGGCTCCATCTCCTTGAGCAGCGTGCGCGCATGCGCGACATCGGCCGATGGAAACATCGCTCCGATTGTTCGCCATGGGCCATCGCGTTCGATGATGTCACTGATGACGACGTCGCCAATCCTGATGTCGCGCATCAGAGGCCCTATTCGCGTCCGCTGATCTGTCGCGCCGCGAGGTAGCCGAAGGTGAGCGCCGACGCCATCGTCAGCCCAGCCTGATAGCCCGCGCCGTATTCGACACGCGCGGTGACGTTGCCGATCGCATAAAGACCGGAAATTGGGCGCCGCGATCGCTGATCGAGGACGCGGGCCCACTCGTCGGTGAGCACGCCGACCGAGCCGGCGCCGGTCGGATGCAGCTCGATTCCATAGTATGGCGGCTCGGATAATGCGCCGAGACTCTGATTGCGACCGCCGGCGCTCGATGCTTGCGCCATGCGCCACGCCTTCTCGCCGCGGTGAAAATCAGCATCGCGCCCGGCGCGCACGCCGGCATTGAGTCGTTCGGCCGACTGCACCAATCCGGCGCTATCGATGGCTAATTTGCGCGCGAGATCGGCAAGCGTGTCGGCGCGCGCAACCCACGACGGAATTGGCCGGCCGACGGGCTGGCCCGCGAACGAATAATTGGCGACATATTGGGAATCGAAGACGAGGTAGCACGGCATATTGGGGTATTCATGCGTTGCCGGGTCGAACAGGCGCAGCGCCGGAACCATGCCTTGGAAATAGGCCTCATCGGCGAAGCGCAATCCCGCGCGATTGACCACCATCGTATGCGGGCTGCATAGCTCGACAATGCCGGCGAGCTGGATCCGCGGCTCATCCGACGCCGTCGCGGGCGGGATGCTGAAGCCCAGGAACAGCTGCATGTTGTTGCGTGACCGGCGAAACGCCCCGCCGATTTCGGTCGCCAGCATGAGACCGTCACCGGCTAACGCCGGCGGAAACTGTGAAACCCAGTTGCTCCAGCCTTCGAGGTCGGCGACCAAGGCGGCGTTCGACTCATAGCCCCCCGTGGCAAGCACAACGGCGCGCGCGGCGGCGAGGTCTTCATGCGCGGTCGTTACGCCGCTCACGTGCGTACCATTGCAGATCAATCGTTTGACGGCGGCGCCGGTGCGTACCTCGACCGATCGCGCGGCCAACTGCTTCATCAAATGGCAGATCAGGCCGACGCCCTTGCCGCGCATGTCCTTTTCTTTGCGCTCGCGCACCAGGGCGGGATCCCATTGCGCTTCTCGATTTTGTCCGCCCCAAAGGATCATCTCCTCCGCCGTGACATAGCACGGCACGTTCGGCGGCATGCGGATGCGGTCACGCCACTCGCCGAGGTCGAATCCTGAGATCAGCGTTGACTCGAGCGAGCGCCCTTCCGCGCGTGCGCCGGGCGCCATGCCAAAGTAATGGTCGGGGATGCCGTGCGTGAGCTGAAACGTCAGTCCGCAGCCTTCGAAAAACTGAAGCGCTTCGTCCGCGCGCGTGTAAAACGCGTGAAAATTTGGTTCGCATTCTTCGCCGCCGGCAAGGAAGCGGGCATATTTGAGCGTCTCTTCCCTGTCATCCCGATAGCCGGCGGCGCGCGCGAGATGATTGTCGCCGATCCAGATCAAGCCCGCCGACTCGGTGGTGCCGCCGCCGACCTTGACATCTTTTTCGAGCACGATCGGGCGCAAGCCCATCTCATGCAACGCCAGCGCCGCCGCAAGCCCGGCGACGCCGCTGCCAACGACGACGACATCGCAGGCACTGCCAGCCAAGGCCGTCTCCCCTTTTTTAACGATCTGCTTTCGGCATTCGACTAGCGCGGTGACAAGGAGTCAATCGCGCGCGCGGTGCCGGGTGGGCATATCCGGGATGCCAAGCCACGCAAAGTTGTGACAAAACCATTGTTGCCGCGGCGCGGTTGGCAATCCATCATCCTGACA
>JBGPOB010000199.1:0-7079 GCA_041487815.1 Xanthobacteraceae bacterium
TCGACCAGCCGCTGAAACCACTTCTTTTGCAGGTGCCGCGGCGCCAGATGGCGCAGCAGCAAAGCGACCTTCCAGTTCTGCACCAGTTTATCCGCCAGGCCTGAATCGCCACGCGCGATCTCCTCGGCGATCAGCGCGAACGTCCGCACTTCGTTTCCCGGGACGAGTTCGACGCCGCCGAACTCTTCCGGTACGCCAAGCGCGCGAATACCAATTCTATCGGCGCCGACCAAAATTTCGCGCGGCAGCCTTTCCTCCGGAATCATCGACCATTCGCGCTGCCAGTTGGCGCGGATGAAGGGGATGACGGCGTCGTCGACGAAAGCGCGGCAACTGTCGCGCATCAGTCGTTGTTCTTCCGAAACTGCCGAGGGCATGCGGGTCTCACAATTCTTGCGACGTGTTGCGCTTCGATTCGGACCGGCAATCCATCACGCCGCCTTGCGGCTGGCGAGAAAGTCGCCCATCCGGTCAAGCGCCTTGAGAATGTTCTCGGTCGAATTGGCGTAGGAAAGGCGGACATAGCCTTCGGCTAGAATACCAAAGTCGGGCCCGCCGATGATGGCGACGCCGGCGTCGTCGAGCAGCGCGTTGGCGAGCGGCTTGGCTTTCCATCCGGTGCGCTTGATGTTCGGGAACGCGTAGAACGCGCCTTTTGGCGTTGCGCAGGACACGCCGGGCAGGCGATTCAATCCTGCAACGACGATCTTCCGGCGCCTGTCGAATTCCGCCACCATTTTCTCCGCCGCGTCCTGCGGCCCGGTCAGCGCCACAATACCGGCGTACTGCGCCGGGGCATTCACGCATGAGTGCAGATTGACCGCGAGCTTGCGCGCGTAGTCATAGAGCTTTCCCGGCCACACCGCGTAGCCGAGGCGCCAGCCGGTCATGGCATAGGTTTTCGACCAGCCGTTGAGCAGGATAAGGCGGTCGCGGATGGAGGGATATGACAACAGGCAGACGTGCGTTTCGCCATCATAGACCATGTGATCGTAAATCTCGTCGGACATCACCGCGACATCCGGAAATTTTTCAAGGCCCACGACCAGCTTGTCGACCTCGCGCTTGGGCGTCACGCCGCCGGTTGGATTGGCCGGCGAATTGAGGATCAGCAGGCGCGATTGCGGCGTGAGCAGCCCCAACGTCTCTTCGGCCGAAAACGCGAAACCGTTTTCCTCGCGGATCGGCACCGGCACCGGGCGCGCGCCGGTGAATTCAATCATCGATCGATAGATCGGAAATCCCGGATCGGGATAGAGGATGTCCACGCCGGGCTGGCCGAACATCAGGATCGACATGAACATGGTCGGCTTGCCGCCGGGCATGATCATCACTTCGCCGGGCGAGACATTGACGCCATAGCGCTTGTGCAGATCGGCGGCGACCGCCTCGCGCAGCGGCAGGATGCCGACCGCGGGCGTATAGCCGTGGTGCCCGTCGCGCAGCGCCTTGATCGCGGCCTCGACGATGTGATCGGGCGTGCGGAAATCCGGCTGGCCGATTCCGAGGTTGATGATGTCGCGGCCCTGCGCCGCCAGCGTCGTCGCCCGCGCCAGCACGGCGAACGCATTTTCCTCACCAATACGATCGAATGCGGCGATGGTCTGCATGAAGTCCTTCTTCCGTCCCAAAGGCAGCCTTCATGGGGCTGCTCAACCGCGCATGCCGGAAAGCTATGCTTCGCAGAGGCACCCGCCCAATTGATTTGGCGGGGGAGTTCAGCGCATCCTAGCCTCGAAATCAAACGAGGATTTTTGATGCCGAGCGTCGCCGACAAGCGAAAGACCTATCGCGCGCTGCACGAGCGCGGCTGCTTCGTCATACCGAACCCGTGGGACGTCGGTTCCGCGCGCTATTTGCAGGGCCTTGGGTTCACGGCGCTGGCGTCGACCAGCGCGGGCTATGCCTTTGCGCAAGGCCTGCCGGACAATGCCGTCAGCCGCGATATGATGCTGGCGCATTTGCGCGAACTGAGCGCGGCGACGGATGTCCCGATCAATGCCGACTTCGAAGGTGGCTATGCCCAAGAACCGGAGAAAGTCGCTGAAAACGTCACGCTCTGCATCGCGACCGGGGTTGCCGGCCTGTCGATCGAGGACTCGACCGGCGACAAGGTCAAGCCGCTCTACGATCTTGACGAAGCGGTGGCGCGCATTCGCGCCGCCCGCGCCGCCATCGACAAGGCCGGCGGCGATGTCGTGTTCACCGGCCGCGCCGAATGCTTTCTCGTCGGCCGGCCCGACCTCGACGACGTGATCCAGCGGCTGCGGGCGTATGCCGCGGCGGGCGCCGACTGCCTTTATGCGCCCGGCCTGCGCACGCGCGAGCAGATCGCAGCCGTCGTCAAGGCGGTTGCGCCGAAGCCGATCAATCTGCTGATGCCGGCCAATCTGGGCCTGACGGTCGCCGACGTCGCCGCGCTCGGCGTGCGGCGCATCAGCGTCGGCGGCACGCTGGCGCGAGTCGCCTGGGGCGCCATGATCCGTTCGGCCAAACAGATCATGACGGAAGGAAAATTCGATACATTCGCGGACGCGGTGCCACATCCCGAACTCAACGGATTTTTCCGCGACGACATGAAGAGGCGCGGGCTTTCGTGAGCGGGCTTGTCGATGCGCACTAAATCGCTGCGCGCAACGGAGTCGGGGCCATGATCCAAACGCAAAAAATTTTGCAGCTGTTGGACATCGAACTTCCCATCGTGCAGGCGCCGATGGCTGGCAATACCACGCCGGAACTCGTCGCGGCGGTATCAAACGCCGGCGGCCTCGGCTCGCTGGCCTGCGCCATGCTGTCGCGCGAGCAATTGGTCGAGGACACGGCCCGCATCCGCGCCCAAACGAATCGCAGCTTCAGCCTGAGCTTTTTCTGCCACGCCGAGCCGATCGTGACGGCCGAACAGGAGCAAGCGTGGCGTTCGAAGCTTGTGGATTACTATGGTGAGCTTGGCGTTGACCCGACGGTGCCACCCGCTGGCGCGCGCCGCCCCTTTGACGCCAGCTATTGCGATGAGGTGCTGCGCATTGGGCCGAAAGTTGCGCATTTTCATTTTGGCATGCCCAAGCCGGAATTGGTGGCGCGCCTGAAACGCGAGGGCATCGTCGTTCTAGGTACCGGCACGACGGTTGCCGAGGCCGCGCGCATTGTCGAGCTTGGGGCCGATGCCGTGGTTGCCCAGGGCTTTGAGGCTGGCGGTCACCGTGGAATCTTTCTGTCCGGGGACAACGACATCGCCAATCAGGTCGGCACGATGGCTTTGGTGCCGCAGGTCGTCGATGCGGTGGATGTGCCGGTGATGGCTGCGGGCGGTATCGCCGATGCCCGCGGCGTGGCGGCGGCTTTTGCGCTGGGCGCTTCGGCAGTATGGGTGGGAACCGCCTATCTGCTGACGCCGGAAGCAAGGGTGAGCGCGGTGCATCGTGCCGCACTGCGAGCCGGGCGCGATGACGGTACGGTACTCACCAATATCTTCACGGGGCGGCCGGCGCGCGGCTTCGTCAACCGTTTCATTCGGGAGAACGGGCCGATGAGCGACGTTGCGCCGCAATTTCCTTCCGCGGCGGACGCCGTGACGCCGCTACGCGCGGCGGCCGAGGGTCGCGGCTCGGGCGATTTTTCGCCGCTGTGGTCGGGGCAGGCTTCCGCCCTGGCGCAAGACATCGACGCCGCGACGCTCACCCGGCAGCTTGCGAGCGGCATGGTGGAGCTGTTGATCAATCTGGGAGACGAGGCGCGCAAAGGTCAGGCGCAGGACTGAGTGGGATGCGATTTAAGACGCCGCTCATCCCCGCGACATTGGTACGACGCTACAAGCGCTTTCTCGCCGACGTGTCGCTGGATTCAGGAGAGCAGGTCACGGTTCATGTCGCCAACCCGGGCGCGATGACCGGGCTGGCGGCCCCCGGCTTGAAGGTCTGGCTGTCAAAGTCCGACAACGCCAAGCGAAAGCTCGCCCATTCCTGGGAGTTGGTCGAAGTTGATTTCGGCACCGGAGAGGAACTTGTCGGCGTCAATACCGCGCACCCCAACGTCATTGCCGGTGAGGCGATCGCCACGGGGGCCATACCGGGGCTTGCTGGATACGAGTCCGTTCGCCGCGAAGTCGGATACGGAACCAATTCGCGCGTGGATTTCCTGCTCGAACGAATGGGTTCGCCGCCATGCTACGTCGAGGTGAAGAACGTCCACCTCATGCGTCGGCAGGGGATTGCTGAATTCCCGGACTCGGTGACCGCGCGGGGCGCGAAACATCTCGACGAACTTGCAAGGGTCGTCGCCGGAGGCGGACGCGCGGTCATGCTGTTTCTCGTGCAGATCGGATCGGCGCGCAGATTCGAATTGGCGCGCGACATCGACGCGCGCTATGGGCTGGCGTTCGATCGCGCGCGCACGGCCGGTGTCGAGACAATGGCCTATCGATGCGCGATCTCACGGCAGGAAATCGCCATTGCGGCACCGGTCGTAATTTCCGGCTAGTTCTTGCGCCGCAGCATGACGTTTTGCTTCGAGCGCGTCACGACGGCATAGCCGCATGCGGCCAAGAGATTGAATAGATCGAGTTTCCAGAGCGAGCGCGAGTCCTCGATCACGATCAAGCGCGGCCATAGCATCGCCGGCGCGTCGCGAAAGAACGGCGCGAGCACGGCGTCTTCCATGCCTTCGACGTCAATCTTGAGCGCATCAATCGATGTAATGTCGGCTTCGACTAACAGTTTGAGCAACGGGACGCAGGTCACGCGCACCGCGTCGTCAGAGTCCGCGTTGGTCAGCGGGCGCATTTGCGTGCCGCCGCGGTCGCTTCGATTGAGCACGACCGCGACGTCGCCCTCCCGATCTCCCAGCGCCACCGCGAAGGGTGCGATCGGCAGGTTGGCATTGGCGGCGACATTGAATTTTAGCCGCGCGAGATTACCCGGCTCCGGTTCCACCGCGAGGATATGCGCGCGCGCCGGCACACACCGCGACGAACAGCGAAAACAGTCCGACGTTTGCGCCGATGTAGATGAAGACGAAGGGCAGGCCGCTGCCTTGCGTCCGCAGAATTTCAGCCTCGAGCGCCCGCCGCTCGGGCGGCTCGTACATTTGCGGCGTAAACAACAGGTTTTTCTCGCAGCCGTTGTCGCGGGGGTGAAGCTGCATCCGCAGCCCCCAGCGCTCGACATCGAGCGCGCCGCTTTTCAGCAGCGATGTCACCAGCCGGCGCAGCAGAATGGCAAGCCGCAAGCCGAGCCAACTGTCGGGCAGGCGGCTGGTTAATGCGATAACCACCCGGTCGAACCAGCTGGGCCGCAGGGCCCCGTACGGGGCCTGATGGTTTTTGCATTCGAATGCCGGAGTTTTTGTCTCCGCGCATGACCTGGCGAAGCGGGGCCGTTCGCCGGATCAAGCGCCAAAGTGGTACGTTAGCGCGCGACCCGCCCGCGCGAAGTCCGCTTCGGCGGGCGAAGGTAGCTCGGACGCAAAACCGGTTCCCGCTTTGCCGATCGCGCGCTGGTGCCGCAGGCGATGGCGTCGCGGCCGCGGCCATTGGTCCGATGTTCGTCCTTGCAAGACCGCTGCGAGCCCTTAAATTGGTCGCCAAGGATACCATCCCCAAGGTAGATGCCGATGACTTTTGTCGACGCAGCGGCAGCCCCGCTGCGCAAGAATGGCCAGATCAAGCTGCATGGGCCCGAGGCGTTCGAGGGCATGCGCAAGGCTGGCCGACTGGTGGCCGAATGCCTCGATCTGCTGACGCACGAAGTCAAGCCGGGCGCCCCGACCGATCGCCTCGACCGGTTTGTGTTCGAGTTCGCGATGGATCACGGGGCGCTACCCGCGACGCTGATGTACCGCGGCTACGAGAAGTCTACCTGCACATCCATCAATCATGTCGTCTGCCATGGAATTCCCAACGATAAGCCCTTGAAGGAGGGCGATATCGTCAATATCGACGTGACGCTCATCGTCGACGGCTGGCATGGTGATTCCAGCCGCATGTATCCGGTCGGGCAAATCCCGCGCCGCGCGGAGCGGCTGATCGAAATCACCTACGAGGCCATGATGCGCGGCATTGCCGCGGTCCGGTCCGGCGCTACCACCGGGGATATCGGCGCCGCGATCCAGACCTTCGTCGAGGCGCAGCACATGAGCGTGGTACGCGACTTTTGCGGCCATGGGCTCGGCCAATTATTTCACGACGAGCCAAACATCATCCACGTCGGCCGCCCCGGAGAGGGCATCGTCCTCAAGCCGGGCATGCTGTTTACGGTCGAGCCGATGATCAATCTTGGACGCCCGCATGTTAAGGTGCTTTCCGATGGTTGGACCGCGGTGACGCGCGATCGGTCATTGTCGGCGCAATTCGAGCACGCGGTCGGCGTGACGGCGACCGGCGTTGAGATTTTTACGTTGTCTCCCGGCGGCTTGGACAAACCGCCCTATCCGGCGGCCTGACCGCGCCAGCCTGCCGGCGGTTGCAAAGCCGCCGGCTTTGACGGCAAGCTGCCGCCCGCGGTTGTTCCGCGAGGTGCAAGCGCGATGCTGACAAAGGGTCCCAAACCGGAACGCGGCTTCGCCCGGACGCCGCATTATCACGGCCACCGCCAGCGGCTACGCGAGCGGTTTCGCACGGCTGGCGGGGAAGCGGTCAGCGATTACGAATTGCTGGAGCTGGTGCTGTTCCGCGCCATTCCGCAGCGGGACGTGAAGCCCTTGGCTAAGCTCCTGATCGAGAAGTTCGGCTCATTTGCCGAAGTGATTGCGGCGCCGCCGAATCTGTTGCGGGAAGTCGACGGGCTAGGCGATGCCGCCATTGCCGAGCTCAAGATTGTCGCCGCAGCGGCGCAACGGCTGACGCGCGGCGACGTCAAACGCCGGCCGGTGCTGTCGTCGTGGTCGTCAGTGATCGACTATTGCCGCGCCGCGATGGCTTTCGCCGACAAGGAGCAGTTTCGCGTGCTGTTTCTCGATAAGCGCAACCAGCTCATTGCCGACGAATTGCAGCAGGTCGGAACCGTCGATCACACGCCGGTTTATCCGCGCGAGGTGGTCAAGCGGGCGCTCGAATTGTCGGCCACCGCCGTCGTTCTCGTTCACAA
>JBGPOB010000200.1:0-7074 GCA_041487815.1 Xanthobacteraceae bacterium
CATCGAGGCGCTGGGGGAAACCGTGCAGCGACGGGTGAGGGAAAATTCCGGCGTCGAGCTTGAATGGGAGATCAAGCGGGTCGGCGTCGCTCGGAAATAGGTTTGTTATTTTCGGCGGCAATGCGGCGATCCGAATTTATCGGCCGCTAACGAGGTGAGGCGATGTCAAGCAACGATCCAATCCTCGTTGTCGGCGGCGGGCTCGGCGGGCTTGCAACCGCGCTCGCGCTCGGCCGCAAGGGCATGCCCGTGCACGTGTTCGAGCAGGCGCAGGAATTCGGCGCGATCGGCTATGGTATTCAGCTCGGTCCCAACATTTTCCATATGTTCGACCGTTTGGGTGTCAGCGATGCGGTCAAGCGCGAGGCACATTTTCCGCCCGCGGCGGTTTGGTTCGATGCCTATAGCGGCCAGGAGGTTACGCGCGTCGACACCGGCCCCGGCATCGAGAAACGCTTCAAATATCCCTACATCAATATACACCGGGTCGACCTGCATCATGTGCTGATGGACGCGTGCGGTGCAACTGCGGGGATTGCATTTGCGCCGGCATCGGCAGTCACGGCGTTTGAAGATGGCGGCGAACACGTGACGGCTACGACCGCCGACGGCCGCCGCGTGCAAGGCCGCGCCCTGATCGGCGCGGACGGCCTGCGTTCGCGCGTGCGCGCCCAACTGTTCGGCGAGCGCGAGCCGCACATGATCGGCTGGGTCGCCCACCGCACCACCGTTCCGATGGATCAGGTTCCCGACGGCATCGACCGCGACATCGTGGCACTGTGGGGCGGCGACGGCTTTCATATCGTGCACTATCCGCTGCGGCATGGCACGCTTTTCAACATCGTGACGGTGTTCCGCACGCTCAACTTCGACCAGCGCCTGGATGCCGAAGCCTACCGAGCGGAGCTGCTGCAAACCTATGCCGGGACGCATCCCCTCATGCGGGCCTTGATCGGAATCACAAACCTCGACTGGCGCGGCCGCATTGCCGACCGCGATCCGATCCGGCATTGGCATAAGGGTCGCGTGACGGTCCTGGGCGATGCCGCGCACGCGCCGCTGCAATCTCTGGCCCAGGGCGCCTGCATGGCGATCGAGGATGGCGTTTGCCTCGCCGAACTCGTGGCGCAGTGCGGCGATGATTTCGAGGCGGCATTCCGGCGTCTCGAGGCCGAGCGCGCCATTCGCACGGCGCGCGTCGTGTTCGAGTCGCGTTACATGTGGACCGCATTTCATCCCAACGCGCGGACGCGCGCCAAAATTCATGCGCGCTTCCGGGCCATGTCGCGCGACGACGTGTGGGACTCGCTGGCGTGGCTCTATGACGGCATCCAGCCGCCGCTTGCATCCAAGACGAATCAATCCGTGAAAAGATAGATTGCCGGCAGAGGCCGGCAGCGTCGCCGCACGCGCGCCGCGAAATCAAAGAGGATTCGCCGAGTGACAAGGCATGTTGCCGTTTTGATGGGCGGTTGGTCCGCCGAACGCGAAATTTCCTTACGGTCGGGAAAGGCCTGCGCCGACGCGCTTGAACGGCAAGGTTTTGCCGTAACGCGCATTGACGTAGGGCGCGACGTCGCCACCGTGCTTGCGGCAGCCAAGCCCGATCTCGCGCTCAACGTCCTCCACGGCCGGCCTGGAGAGGACGGCACCATCCAGGGCATACTGGAAGTGCTTGGCATCCCCTATAGCCACTCCGGCGTGCTCGCTTCGGCGCTGGCGATGCAAAAGGACCTCGCCAAGGTCGTGATGGCCGCCGCGGGCGTGCCGGTCCCCGAAGGAATTGTGGTCTCACGCGCCTTGGCCGCCAAGGAGCATCCGCTACCGCGTCCCTATGTCATCAAGCCGATTGCCGAAGGCTCGAGCGTCGGCGTGTTCATCGTCACCGAGGCGCACGCCCATCCGCCGCAGGAATTGACCCGTCCGGACTGGGCCTTCGGGGACAAAGTCCTGTGCGAGCGCTATGTCGCCGGCAAGGAACTGACCTGTGCCGTTATGGGCGATAAGTCATTGGATGTCATAGAGATTCTGCCGACAACGCGATTTTACGACTACGAGGCCAAATACGCGCCCGGCGGCTCAAAACACGTGCTTCCGGCAATACTTAAACCAAATGTTTACCAACAGGTCCGAAGACTGGCTCTTCAGGCGCATCGTGCGCTCGGGTGTCGGGGCGTAAGCCGTGCGGATTTTCGTTACGACGACCGCATGGATATTACGCGGGGATTGGTCTGCCTTGAGGTCAACACCCAGCCCGGAATGACCGAGACGTCGCTTGTGCCGGAGCTCGCGGCGTTCGCGGGCATCTCGTTCGAAGAGCTGGTGAAATGGATGGTCGAGGACGCCACGCTCAATCGCTGAACCGGTCGGGGCCAAGCCCTCAACAAACCGGCCCCGCGGTTGCCGCGTTGCGACACCGCCGCGGCGCGCAAGCCCGCGCAGGCCGCGTCTTTGTGCGGATGCGCGCGGCTGACCGCTATAAGGACGTACGGCAACAATGGGGCGCGCTGTGCGGACACTTGTCCATGCACCGCGGCGCCGGGATCGCGGCATCCGCGCTCATCGTTCTGGCCAGCATCGCCTACGGAATTGTCAGGGGCGGCCACGTAGGCAAGTTGCAGGCCGCTTTCCACGACGTCGGTGACGTTGGCGCCAACGCGGCCGGCTTTCGCATTGCCGGCGTTTCATTTCTTGGCCAGAAGAACGTCAACCGCGAGGAAATCCTGGCGCGCGCCGGCATCACCGGTACGTCGTCGCTGCTGTTGCTTGACGTCGCGGAGGCGCGCGCGCGGCTGATGACGGATCCGCGGATCGCGGACGCCACCATTCTGAAGCTTTACCCCGACCACTTGCAGATCACGATCCATGAGCGCGAGCCCTTTGCGCTGTGGCAGAAGGACGGCCGCGTGAGCGTGATTGCGGCCGACGGAACCGTGCTCGAAGCCTACGTGGCGCCGGAATTTGTCAACTTGCCGCTGTTCGTCGGGGCCGGCGCTGAAACCCGTGCGAAGGAATTCGTCAACCTCCTGAGCAGGTTTCCAACGCTGCGCGCCGAGGTGCGGGCTTCCATCCTGATCGCCGAGCGCCGCTGGAATCTCAAACTCAAGAACGGTATTGACGTCAAATTACCGGAATCCGAAGTTGAACGCGCGCTCGCCCGGTTCGTCGCGCTCGACAAGGACGGGAAGCTCACCTCGCGCGACATCGTCACCATCGACATTCGCCAGCCGGACAGGGTCATCGCGCAATTATCCGATGCCGCGGCGCAGGCGCGCGAAGTTGCCAACAAGGACAAGCTCAAGCCGAGGAAGGGAGGGAGCGCGTGAGCCCTCTCAACTATGGGCAAACGCCGAAAATGAGGCCGGTGTCCCCGCGCCGTTCGGCGCTGGTGGTCGCGCTCGATATCGGCACCAGCAAGATTGCGTGCCTGATTGCGCGTTTGACGCCCAACGCGCAGGGCGAAGCCCTGCGCCGACGCAGCCATTCCATCGAGCTGATCGGCTTTGCCCACACCGGCGCGCGTGGAATGAAGGCGGGGGCGGTCATCGATCTCGTCGATGCGGAGGAAGCGGTACGCCACGCCGTCGATCTGGCCGAGCGCGCGGCGAAGGTCCAGGTCGACGCGGTACTGGTGTCCATGTCGGCGGGGCGTATCGCGAGCGAATTGCTCGCCGCGACCGTCGACGTCAAAGGCACAACCATCGCCGATCACGACATCGCGCGCGTGCTTGCGGCCGGCAGCCGGCGATCGCTGACCCCGGGCCGTGTCATGCTGCATGCGCTGCCGGTCGGCTTCAATATCGACGATGCCAAGGGCATCCGCGACCCGCGCGGCATGCCGGCGCAACGCTTCGGCGTGGATATGAACATGATAACGGCGGACCTCACGGTCTGCCGCAACCTGATGCTGGTCATCGAGCGATGTCATCTTGAAGTTGAAGCAATGGTCGCAAGTCCTTATGTCGCAGGGCTTTCGACCCTTGCCGACGATGAGGCGGATGTCGGGGCCACGATCATCGATTTTGGCGCCGGGACGACCACGATGGCGGTTTTCGCCGGGGGCCGGCTGATCCATGCCGACGGGTTTGCGCTCGGCGGCAACCACGTCACCATGGATCTGGCACGCGGATTATCCACCAGCATCTACGACGCCGAGCGAATCAAGACGCTCTATGGCAGTGTTCTCGCAGGCGGACTGGACGAGCGTGACATGATTGCCCTTCCCAACGCAGCCGGCCATGACCGCGAGGCGCCGCAATTCGTGTCGCGAGCCACATTGACCCAAATTGTTAAGCCGCGCATCGAGGAACTCCTTGAAATGGTGCGCGATCGTCTTGCCGGCTCGCCATTTGCCGGCGAACCGCGCGGACGGGTCATTCTCACGGGCGGCGCCAGCCTGCTGACCGGCATGGTGGAAATGATCTCACGCGTGCTCGGACGGACGGTTGCCATTGGGCGTCCGCTCGGGATCGCCGGACTGCCGGACATGGCCAAGGGGCCGGCGTTCGCGGTGGCGGCCGGGCTCCTGGTTTATCCCCAGGTTGCTCATCTTGAACATTTCGAACCGCGGCATACGCGGCAATTATTGACAGGGACCGGCGGGTACGTCGCACGGGTCGGACGATGGCTGCGCGAGAGCTTCTGATGATCCCGAACAACACGATCACCCCAACACCCACCGCCGGCGGCGCACCGGCAGTAACCGGCGGCGTTCGCAACGTCCGCGCAATCAAGAGGCAACAATGAGCATCAATTTGAAAATTCCCGACATCCGCGAGCTGAAGCCGCGGATTACGGTTTTCGGCATTGGCGGCGCCGGTGGCAATGCCGTCAACAACATGATCACCGCCGGGTTACTCGGCGTCGATTTTGTCGTTGCCAATACCGATGCCCAGGCCCTGACGACGTCGAAGGCCGAGCGCATTATTCAAATGGGCGTGCAGGTGACCGAGGGGCTGGGCGCCGGTTCGCAGCCTGAGGTCGGCCGCGCCGCGGCCGACGAGGTCATCGATGAAATTCGCGATCACCTGGCGGGGGCGCACATGGTGTTCGTCACCGCCGGCATGGGCGGCGGTACCGGAACCGGCGCGGCGCCGATTGTAGCGAAAGCGGCGCGCGATTTGGGCATCCTGACCGTCGGCGTCGTGACCAAGCCATTTCATTTCGAAGGTCAGCGCCGCATGCGCTTTGCTGAAACGGGCATTGTCGAACTTCAGAAGGCGGTCGATACGCTTATCATTATTCCGAACCAGAACTTGTTCCGGGTCGCCAATGAAAAGACCACGTTTGCGGACGCCTTCGCGATGGCCGATCAAGTTCTGTATTCGGGCGTCGCCTGCATCACCGATCTGATGGTAAAAGAAGGGCTTATCAATCTGGACTTTGCCGACGTGCGCGCCGTTATGCGCGAGATGGGCAAGGCGATGATGGGTACTGGCGAGGCCTCGGGCGAAAAGCGCTCGTTGCGGGCGGCAGAGGCCGCGATTTCGAATCCACTAATCGACGATGTATCGATGCGCGGGGCCAGGGGTCTGCTGATTTCGATCACCGGCGGCAACGATCTCACGCTTTACGAAGTCGACGAGGCCGCGACCCGCATTCGCGAGGAAGTCGACTCCGACGCCAACATTATCGTGGGTGCGACTTTCGACGAAAGCCTCGAGGGCATCATCCGCGTGTCGGTGGTGGCAACAGGTGTCGATCAGGTTCCCGCGGTGGCAGCCCGCCCGGCGGCAGCCCACGACGTGCGTGTCGCCGAAGTCGTGCAGCGCGCGCGCCCCGACGTCCAGCAGCGCACCGCTGAACGCCCGATGATCGCTGCCGCAGCCGGACGCGCTGCAACTCAGTCCGCCATCGATGCCCAGGCGACCGCTGCGGTTGCTGCGGCGGTGCTGCCGAAAGCGGCGCAGGAAGAACTGACGATCCGGCCGATACCGCCAAAGCCGTCATTGTTTATCGAGCCGATCACGCAGGAAGGGCCGGCCGAGCCCGCTGTCCCGCCGGCCTTTATTCCGCCGCCGGCGGAGCGGCCGGTTGCGCGCAGTCCGAGAATGCCGCGTGTCGACGAGCTGCCGTTGCCCGCGCAAAATCAGATCCGCGCGCGCGAGCGCGGCGAACCGCAGGAGGATCCGCTCGAAAAGCCGCGTATGTCGCTGCTGCAGCGGCTTGCCTCGGTCGGTCTAGGACGCCGCGAGGGGGAAGACGAAGCGCGTCCGGCAACGCGCTCGACGCTTCAAGTCGAGCGGATGCAGCGGCTGCCGCAACGTCCCGCGCAACGCGCCGCGCCCCCGATGCCGCAAGCCGAGCCGGTGTCGGAATTTGCAAAGCGGCAGGCGCCGCAGGGGCTCGACCCGCATGGCCGGCATGCCCCTGTTCAAAGCCCTCACGACGACGACCAGCTCGACATTCCAGCGTTCTTGCGCCGGCAGGCTAACTGAAACGCAGCGCACTCGGTTGCAAGTTGACCCCGACGCCGGATCGCCCGGCGTCGGGGTCATTTTCTTGCACCGAATATTCGGTAGTGTCTCAGTTTGATTGTGGCGATGTTTGTAAAGTTTAGTTCTGACTGCTGGGATCAGTTGGGCCGGATCCTGTGGGTCCAATTGTTCGGTTTAGATTACCAGCTTCTACCTCGACCTCCTCTCCAACCTTCCTAATCCGCCCCATTTCGTCCCTGACGTATAATCCGTCAGGTCTCCTGATCACTCGTGGTATCTGCGGCCCACGGTCCGTGCGGCGAAGGAGTATTTCATTGCGTTGCATCGCCCGCATTATTATTTCCAGTGCGCCTTCAATCTTTTCAAGCCGCAGATTCTGTTCTTTCGTGCCACCTGGTTTGGATGCTGCCTGATCCGGGAATTTAATGGATTTGAATTGGGTGTGAAAATCGGGCCACCATTTTTCAAAAGTAGCTCTCAAGCGCGGCTCTTCGAGAGAGGTGGTCCCACTTCCTGAGACAGCCGGCTAAGGTGGATTTGACGATGACGAGGACGATCCACCATGAGGACACGCAGACGGTTCACGGCTGAGTTCAAGGCCAAGGTTGCACTGGAGGCAATCAGGGGGCACCAGACG
>JBGPOB010000201.1:0-6966 GCA_041487815.1 Xanthobacteraceae bacterium
CTACAAGCTCCGGTCGGATCGTTAGCGCACATCCGACCGGTGCCGCATATTCTCGACGGTCCGCTCATTCCCGCGACAGCGGGAATCCGGTGGTGGAATGGTGGAAATCCCTGCTCAGGGTCCCCGCTTTCGCGGGGACGAGCGGATGAGAGCATGGCGCAACTTCCGCAGAATGCGCTTCGACAGACGATCTGCTACGCAGAGCGCGATGTCTGCACGCCCGCCCGCATCGCGGCGCGCAACTTTTCGGTCGCCGCCTCATCAATCGCGAATGTCTGCGGATCGATGACAACGCCGTAGAGTTCGCGCGCCGAAGCGGCTGAAACATAGCCTTGGCGGACGTCGTTTCGCACCGAAGCCGGCGCCCGCGCATGCGGCGCGCCATAGCCGCCGCCGCCGCCCGAGCGCAGGCGGAACGCGTCGCCGGCCTTGAGCTGCGTCACCAGCATCTTGGCGTTGGGCTGGTCGGTCTTCCAGACGCCGTCGTGGCGCACGTGAATGTGGTTGCCGGTGGCATCCAGCCCGCCGCCGAGGCCCCACGGGCGGCAATGCGCGCGGTCGGTCTGGGTATTGACGATCAGGTTTGCGCGCGCGCGCACCACGCTCTCGATGCCGAGGCCGCCGCGGAACTTTCCGGCGCCGCCGGAATCCGCAATCAGCGAACAGCGCTCGACCACCACCGGAAATTTGGCCTCGACCTGCTCGTTGGGGCTGTTGTGGGTATCGCCGTCGTTGGCGCACACCGTCGCCGACACGCCGTCCTCGGTGAGCTTGGCGCCCCAGCCGCCGCCGAGCGGCCCAAGCCCGCCGATGAAGAATTCGCGCGTCTTCGGATTGATGCCGTGAATCTGCGAGGTGACCAGATCGGCATGGTGGCCGGCGATGACGCGATCGGGGATGGCCGGCGCCAGCGCCTTGTAGATCGTATCCACCAGGGTCATCGGATAGGTCATCCACCAGCGCATCGGCGCCGGGCGGACCGCCGAGACGATCGTGCCCTTCGGCACGATCACGTCGAGGTTGCGGAAGGCGCCATCGTTGATCGGATAATCCGTCGGCGAGGTGATGCACTTGTGCGCCATCTGCGCGCAGCCGATCGAGGTCGAGGGGCCGGAGTTGTAAAAGCCCCGCACCTGCTTGGCGATGTCGGAGAGGTCGACGGTCATGCGGTCGCCCTTGACGATGACGCGCACGCGGATCGGCACCGGCTTGCCGATGTCGACACCGTCGTCGTCCATGAACGATTCCGCCTCATAGACGCCGTCGGGGATGGTGCGCGTGCGCGCGCGCGCCTGGGCGTCGGCGTGATCCATGATCGCCTTGATGGCGGCCAAAACGGGTTTTTGTCCGTAGCGGTCGAGCAGTTGCACGAAGCGCCGTTCGCCGGTCTTCACCGCCGTCACCTGCGCGCGCAGGTCCCCCATGGCGCGGCTCGGCAGCCGCACGTTGAGGCGAATGATATTCACCAGCGTGTCGTTGACCACGCCGCGGTCCTGATACTTGGTGATCGGAATTTGCAGCCCTTCGGAAAAGATATCCGTGGTCATGCCGCCGAGCGTACCGCCGACGTCGATCCAATGCGCCATGCAGCAGGAAAATCCGGCGAGCGTGCCCTTATGGAAGATCGGCAGCGTGAAGGTGAAATGATTGAGGTGGCTGCCGGTCGTATAGGCGTCGTTGGTGACGTAGATGTCGCCCGGCTTCATGTTCCTTTTGCCGAAATGCGCGATCTTGGCCTTCACCGTGTTCGACATGCCGCGGATGAAGCTCGGCAGGCCGATGCCGATCGAGACCGTATCGCCGTCCGCCGTGAACAGGCCGGTGGTGAAGTCGAGCGCCTCGTAGATGATCATGTTGTAGGCGGTGCGCATGAGATTGGTCTTCATCTCTTCGGTCACCGCGATGACGCCGTTGCGCACGATTTCGGTCAGCACCGGGTCGATCTTACGACCCGGCGCGCGCTTGAGCGTCCCTCCCGTCCGGGCTGGTGCTTTTTTTGCCGCGGCTTTTTTCCGTGTTTGCCTCGCCATGATGTTCTTTCAGTGCAAGTTTGAGTTTTGCTTGTCCGCTCTCACCGCGTGCGTATCACTTTGGCACGCGACCTTTTACGGCATTGGCGCGTGCACTGTAGGTGATGCGACCCGATGCGTCCGCCGGCAGACGCGCACGCACCCGGGTTTTGAGCAGCTCAAGATCGGCGGGTGCCGCCGCGGCAAGAGCCGGGCGCATGCTCGACCCCAGTACACTGGTCGTCCAGAGATCGTCGAAATCGGCGAATGTACGTTGTACCGTGATTTCTCTTGTCTCGACCGCTTGAAAGCCCGCGCCGGCCCACAAGTTCCGCATGGCTTCAATGCGGGACGCATCGGCGCTCGGCGGGTGCATGGGCTTCAGACCCAGCGCACGCATCTCAATATAGATCGGCTCCAGAGGGAACCCCCCGCCCAATATGTCCCATGCATAGGCCGCGACGGTACCGCCCGGGCGAACCACCCTCACCATTTCGGCAACGCCTTTGACCGGATCGGGAACGAAGAAGATCACCAGCGCCATAACGGCAGCATCGAATTCGCCTGCCGAGAAGGGAAGCGCCATGGCGTCGCCGCGCCCGAACTGCGCTACGCGCGCCGCCGGCCGCGTGCGTGCAAAGGCGAGTTGCGCTTCGGACGGGTCGATGCCCTGAACTCGGGTTGGCGCGCACCTTTCGACCAGCAGCTCGGTGAAAGCTCCGTTGCCGCAGCCGACATCGATCCACGTCAGACCCGAGGGCGATGCAAGCCAATCGAGAAAGACCGTGCCTGCAAGCCGGCTCCAGGTTCCCATCATTCGCTCGTACCCGGCGCCGTCCTCAAAGCGGATTTGATTCTCAGTCATTGCTGGTTGCTCCTCGATCAGTGCAGGGTGTTCGATCCGATTGCAGGCTAAGCCCGCTCCCGTCCGGGGGGAACTGGCCAGGAACAATCGCCATTGGGACCGCATGGGCCATGATCAGCGGCCTCCGATCTCAATGACGAGGTTGCCATAAGCATCGACCTTCATCCGGTCGCGCGGCATCAGCACAGTGGTCGAGGCGTGTTCCTCGATCAGCGCCGGACCGCTGATCTTGTTTCCGGCCAGCAGCGCCGCCCGTGAATACGTCGGCGTCGCCACAAACCGGCGATCGAAGTACGCCTTGCGCGTGCCGGTGACCGCGGCGCGCGGCGGGGTCGCGGAGCCTTTGCGGATTTTTCCGTGCCGCGGCTTGCGCATCTCGCCGGTCACGGTGGTGCGCAGTGAGACAATTTCCGCCGGCTCCTGCGGCGCGCTGGTGCCATAACGCTGCAAGTGCATTTCGTCGAAATGCCGCTTGATCGCCGCGCGATCTTGCCGCGAAAACACGCGCAGCGGCAGATCGACCGTCACCGCATGCTCCTGGCCGACGTAGCGCATGTCGGCGGCGCGCTTGAGGGTGATCTTTTGCGGAGCAATGGCGGTCGCAGCGATCGCATCGCGGCCCTGGTCCTCCAGATCGCGATAGATGCGCTCGACCGCATCGAACGCGATGTCCTCCAGCCGCCCCGGCGACGTGCGCACATAGTCGTAGCGCAGGTCTGCGAACAGCATGCCGAACGCCGAGAACACGCCGGGCGCGGGCGGGATGATGACGCGGCTTATGCCGATCTCGCGCGCGATCGCGACCGCGTGCAGCGGACCGGCGCCGCCATAGGCGACCAGCGGAAAGTCGCCGGCATCGAGCCCGCGCTCGGTCGTGACGCCTTTCACCGCGTACGACATCGCGGTCGCGGCGATGCGCAGCACGCCGTCCGCCGCCTGCGTCACACTCATGCCCAAAGGCTCCGCGACTTTCCGGCGCAGCGCAGCTTCGGCCGCGGCGATATCGAGCTTCATCTCGCCGCCGAGGAAGCGGTCGGCGCCGAGCCGGCCGAGCACGAGATTGGCATCGGTCACCGTCGCCTCGCTGCCGCCAAGCCCGTAGCACGCGGGCCCGGGCGACGCGCCCGCCGAGCGCGGGCCGACGCGCAGCGCGCCCTCCTCGACCCGCGCGATCGAGCCGCCGCCGGTGCCGACTTCGAAAATATCCATCATCGCGATCTGCACCGGCAGCGCCTGATTGTAGCCGCCGATCAGCGCACTGCCGGTCGTCATCGCCTCGCCGCCAAAAATCACGCCGGCCTTGGCGGTAGTGCCGCCCATGTCGAAGGCGATGGCGCGGTCTAGGCCGAGCGTCGCGCACAGCGCCTGCGTGCCGATGACGCCGGCCGCGGGCCCCGAATCCAGCATGCGGACGCATTGCGATTTCGCCTGCGCCGCTTCGTAGAGCCCGCCGGTCGACTGCACGATCAGGAGCGAGCCGCCGAAGCCGGCCGCCCTGGCGTGGTCCTCGATCTCGCCGATGTAGCGCCGCACGATCGGGCCGATATAGGCGTTGGCGGCGACGGTCGAGCAGCGCTCGAACTCGCGGTATTCCTGCGACAGTTCGTGCGAGGCGGAGACGAACATGCCGGGATTTTTTGCCGCGATGATCTCCCTTGCCCGCGCCTCGTGCGCCGGATTGCGATAGCAATTGAGGAACAGGATCGCCGCGGCCTCGATGCCGAGCTTTCCGAGGCGTTCCGCCAAGGCCCTGACCTGCGCCTCGTCGAGCGGCTTGTCGACCTCGCCGTCGGACAGCATGCGCTCGGTGACTTCGAAGCGCAGCGCGCGCTCGATCAGCGGAACGTGCTTCTTGAAATAGAGATTGTAGGCGTCGGGCCGGTTGATGCGGCCGATCTCATAGATGTCGCGGAAGCCCTCGGTGACGACGAGCGCCGTGCGCGCGCCCGTGCGCTCGAGGATCGCATTGATCGCGACGGTCGAGCCGTGCAGGAACAATTTGGCGTCGGCGTAGGTCGCGCCGGCTTTCGCGATGCCGGCGGAAATGCCTTCGACCAGGTGCTGCGGCGTCGACAGCGCCTTGCCGAACGCGATCCGGCCGGTGTTGTCGTCGAAGACCGCGATGTCGGTGAAGGTGCCGCCGATATCGGCGGCGAGCCGGACATTGGCCTTGCCGCGTCTAAGCTTTGGCATTGTGCGGCGCGCCATCGCGATTATCCGTATCGGCCCAATCGGTTCCGGTTGGTTTTCGATCTAACACGTGCGCAACGGAGGCTACAATACCGCGCGCGGCATGGCGCACCTTGCCAATCGCGCGCAGTCATCCGTCGCAATCTTCTGATTGCATTGACGTTGGCGCATCGAATCTGAGACCCACGTCGGCAGACCGAGCCAATGAACGACCAGAACCCCGCCCCGCCGCAAACCGAGATCGCGCTGCGCACGTTCGCCATGCCGGCGGACGCCAACGCCAACGGCGATATTTTCGGCGGCTGGCTGTTGTCGCAAATGGACCTCGCGGGAGCCGCGGTTGCGGTGCGCCGCGCCCGTAGCCGGGTCGCGACGGTGGCGATCGCGGCCATGAGTTTTCACCGCCCGGTCTATATCGGCGACGAGGTAACCTGCTACGCGACGATCACGCGCGTTGGGCGCACCTCGCTGACGGTCAAGGTCGAAAGCTGGGTGCGCCGCGGACGCGGCGTCGCCGACGACCAGCCGATCGCCGTCACCGACGGCATTTTCACCTACGTCGCCATCGGCGAGGACGGCAAGCCGCGGCCGGTGCCAACCGAAACCTGAGCAATTTCGCCTTCGCGATTGAAATCAACGGATTTTTCACGATCCGGTGAGCGGGGAGCCGCGTAATTTGAAGGTTTGGTCAGGAATTTCGTGCGAACATTCCCCATCTTATTGCCGCTGAGTCGGCTGAAAATTCGCGCGGGCGACCCACCTGTAGAGGGCACTGATCCCTCCGTTGCGGCCCGGGAGGTATACGATGTCCACTTTCCGCAGAGATTATGTTTCCCGCTTCATCTTCGGCTGGGCCAAAAACGTCCTGCCGACGCTGTCGGCGACCGAGCGCGAGGCGATCGAAGCCGGCGATGTGTGGTGGGACGCCGACCTGTTCACCGGCAATCCCGACTGGAACAAGCTGTTGGCGTTTCCGCCGGCGAAATTCTCCGAGGAGGAGCAGGCCTTCCTCGACGGCCCGGTCGAAGATCTCTGCGGCATGCTCGACGAGTGGCGCATTACCTGGGAGTGGCGCGACCTGCCGCCAGAAATCTGGGAATTTTTGAAGGCGAAGAAATTCTTCGCCATGATCATCCCGAAAAAATACGGCGGCCTCGGTTTCTCCGCCTATGCGCATTCCGAAGTCGTGCGCAAACTGTCGACGCGCTCGGTGACGGCGGCGGTGACCGCGATGGTGCCGAACTCGCTCGGCCCCGGCGAGCTCTTGATGCTGTTCGGCACCGAAGAGCAGCGCAACCAATGGCTCCCGCGCCTCGCCGACGGCCGTGAAATCCCCTGCTTCGGACTGACGAGCCCGGAAGCCGGCTCGGACGCTGCCTCCATGGTCGACACCGGCATCGTCTGCCGCGGCACGTTCCAGGGCCGCGAGACAATCGGCATAAGGCTCAACTGGCACAAGCGCTACATCACGCTTGGCCCGGTCTCGACCGTGCTCGGCCTCGCCTTCAAGCTGCACGACCCCGACAAGCTCATCGGCGAGCGCGAGGACATCGGTATCACCGTTGCGCTGGTGCCGACCAACCTTCCCGGCGTCGAGATCGGCCGGCGCCACCTGCCCGGCCTGCACGTGTTCCAGAACGGCCCCAACAAGGGCCACGACGTTTTCGTCCCCATCGACTACATCATCGGCGGCGTCGCCCAGGCCGGCCACGGCTGGAAGATGCTGATGAGCGCGCTCGCCGCCGGCCGCGGCATTTCGCTGCCTTCGCTCTCCGCCGCCGGCGCCGCCTATGCCGCCCACACCACCGGCGCCTATGCCCGCATCCGCGAGCAGTTCCATCTCCCGATCGGAAAATTCGAAGCCATTCAGGAACGGCTCGGCCGCCTCGCCGCGACCGCCTA
>JBGPOB010000202.1:0-6961 GCA_041487815.1 Xanthobacteraceae bacterium
CGCGCTACCTGATGACAGGCTGCGCAACAATGACCCCGCCGAACAAAAGCCAGGCGAGAAGCAGCGTCCAAAATACGTTGAAAGCCTGCGCGGCGATGAACGCGAGCGCAGGCCGGCCCCGGTCTGTCGTGGCGAGTTCGACGAAGCGTGTCTCCAGCCCAATGCAGACGAAGGCCAGAGCGAACCACCAGGTCCGGATTTCCGCCAGCACGCCGCGGGTGCCGTTGACAAGCTCGGGGGGCAACCAGAACGAAAACACCGCCGACGCTATCACGAAGCCGAGCACGAACTTGGGGAAGCGTTCCCAGATTACGCCGGCGCTTGGCCGCTCGCCGGTGGTGGCGCGGAGCTTGAACGCCCACCAGATCGCCAGCATGAAAGCCGCGACCCCGATCAGGGCATTCTGCGAAAATTTGACAATGACGCCCGTCTTCATCGCGACATCGCTGACGAGGGCGCCGGCCGCGACCACCGAAGCGCTCGTGTCGAGCGTACCGCCGAGCCACGCTCCCGCGACCAGATCGTCCATGCCGGTGGATTTCGCGATCCATGGCATGACGATCATCATGGGGACCGCGACAATGAGCACGAGGGAGGTGACGTAGGAGAGCTTTTTCTTGTCGCCCTGAATCGCGCCGCAGGCGGCGATGGCGGCGGAGACACCGCAGATCGAGACCGCTGTCGAGAGCATTGCGCCGAATTCGTCATCGACGCGCAGTTTTCGGCACAGCCAGAAGCACACGTACCAGACGACCAACACCACGAGTACCGCCTGCACGATGCCGAGCGCGCCCGCCTGCAGAACTTCCATGAAGAGCAGGCTCGCACCCAGGATCACCAAGCCGGTCTTGATGAAGAACTCGGTCTGCGCCGCGGGCTTGAGCCACGCCGGGGTGCCGATCGTATTGCTGATGAGCAGGCCCAGCAGCAGAGCGAAGATGACGTACTCGATCCCCCAGTTCACAAACAGTCCGTTGCCCGCCAGCAATCGTGCGAACCACGCCAGGGCGAAGATGACCGGCAATCCGGTCAGGAATGGAACCACGCGTCCGCCGAGCAGGCCGATGCCGATGGTCGTGACGACGAGAAATCCGACGCCGACTATCAATACTTTTGACAGGTTACCCCAAGTGAATACCTTGCTGTCCGCAGTGGCGGCGGCGTGCCCGCGAATTTCCGCCGCGAGCGCTCCGGCCAATGTCCTGCTGCCCAGCGCTGCCATCTTGCCGGCGGCGGCTTCGGTGGCCTTCCGATCGTTGCTGACGAGCGCGACCTTGAGACCTTTGCTCAGGCTGGCGACTTCTGGCTGCCGCTTTGCATCGGCTTCAGCGGCGATCGAATCCAGAGCGCTGATCCAGTCCGGTGTCATCGATGCAATCTGACTGTCGGTTGTCCAGCGGAACGTCGGCACCACGTTGCGCAGGTCGGCGACCTTCCATTGAAAGGCCAGCAAGACCGTCGTGATGACCACGAAGCCGAGTACCACGGCGACCCAGTCCTCCGTGCGCCAACGTTTTGTCGCGGTGCGCGAGGTGTCTACGGTGCCAACGGTTTGCGTCGCTGTGGTTGTCATGGCTGGGTCCTTACTCAACGCGCTTGCGGGAACGTAACTTGTCGGGTCGCGATCGGCATTCACGGACGACGACCGGGTTTCGCAAAATAGAATTTTATTGCCTAATTCCGCAATGACGTGGCGATAATAAGAGTATTATTATCCAATATAGGACATTAATAGTGGAATCCATCTTTCAAATGCAAGTACCGGCGAAGGCCCGTTAGCCGCCGGGCCAGGCCGGACGGCAAAGTCACATGCCGGCACCGCGCCTTCATCCTTGGCTGGCTCGCGCCGCTTGCGCGCCGCGATGTGGAACTTATGCGGCAGTCACTGCGCGCTCGCGCGCAAGGATGTGCTTGAGTTCAGGCAGGCACGAACCGCAGTTGCCGCCGGCTTTCAGAACACAGGAAATTTCAGCGACGCTGGACGCCGCGCCCGATCGAATGGCCGCGCGAATCGTCTCAAGCCCGATGCCGAAGCATGCGCACACCATCGGTCCGCTATCGGCATCGGCCAGCATCGGGTCAACAAGCGCGACCGTTGTCACGTTTGATTCCGATGGCGCGCCGGCGGCAATGACGTGTTGAAGCGCGTCCCAGCGCAGCGCGCTCGTGCCGGCGCCAACGGACAGGCAGCCGTCGAACTCGCCGTCGACGAACGCCGCAATGCGATACGTCTGTCCGGAGCTTTCGCCTTCCGATTCGATGAATTCGGCGACTTGGGCGTCGCGGCCGAGCGCACGCGTCGCATGATCGTGCCAGAACAGGATATCGCGATCGCTGGCGAAGCGCAGTTCAGGACCGTTGATGGTCTCGACGCGCGTCCACCACGTATCCAGCGGCAATTCGAGGAGGCGCCGTGTGCGACTGAAGCCGCGCATCGGCAGCGAAACAGCCGCGATCGCGGCCGGCGTTGCCTTGGATTCGGGCTGGCCGGAGTGAGGATCGGTGTTGGACGCGACCAGATCGCCGACGCGCGCCGACGATGCCGTCTCGCCGCTCCAGTGAATCGGAACGAACAGCGAGCCTGGAAGCTGGCTTTCGGTGACGACCACTTTGAGGACGCATGATCCGTGTGTCGTCGTCACACGCGCAAAGCCGCCGTCGGTCAGTTTGACTGCGGCTGCGTCGCGCGGGTGAACTTCAACAAAGGGTTCGGCGAGATGGGCGGCAAGCCGCGGACTTCGCCCCGTGCGCGTCATGGTGTGCCACTGGTCGCGGACACGGCCAGTGTTGAGGCACAGCGGAAACTTCACGGAAACGGCTTCAGCAAGCATCGGGAATTCAGGCGCAACAAATCTCGCCTTGCGATCCGGCGTAAAGTAGCCGCCGGCGGCGAAGAACCGGGGATTGCTCGGTTGTTTCCCCGCGCGAACTGGCCATTGCACTGGAACCAGAGCGTCATAGTCCGCGTCCGAAATATTTGCGAGGCCGCCGATGTCAAAGTCGCGGCTGCCGTCATTCTCAAACCCCGACAACGCGGCGTGCTCGCGGAATACATCGGCGGCCGATTGATAGGCAAATGTCTCGCCGTAGCCGAGACGCCGCGCGACTTCGGTGACGATCAACCAATCCGGCTTTGCATCGCCAGGTGCCGGCAGGAACGCACGCTGGCGCGAAATGCAACGCTCGGAGTTGGTGACAGTGCCGTCCTTCTCGCCCCACGCCGACGCCGGCAGCAGGATGTGAGCGCCGGCATTGATCGTATCGTTCGACAGCACATTGTCGGACACAATGAACAGCTCGAGCTTGCCGAGCGCATCGCGCATCGCGCCGGCGCGCGGCAGCGATACGGCGGGATTCGTCGCCATCACCCAGAGCGCCTTGATCTCGCCGCGCGCCACGGCGTCGAACATTTGCACGGCCTTGAAGCCCTCGCGTTCGGCCATGCGGGGCGCCCGCCAAAACCGCCGCACGCGATCGATATCGGCCGTGACATAATTCATGTGCGCTGCGAGCTGATTGGCGAGGCCGCCAACCTCGCGTCCACCCATGGCGTTCGGCTGCCCAGTGAGCGAGAACGGCCCGGCGCCGACTTTTCCGATGCGGCCGGTGGCGAGATGGCAATTGATGATGGCGTTGACCTTGTCGGTGCCTTGCGCCGATTGATTGACTCCCTGCGAGTAGCAGGTGACGGCGCGCTCGGTCGATCGAAACCAGTCGAAAAACTGGACAACATCGTCTTGCGCCAAACCGCACGCGCGCGCGATTGATGCCGCATCCGGCGCAAGCTCGCGCGCACGGGCCAGCGTGTTTTCAAATCCCGACGTGTGCGTCTCGATGTATTGGTAATCAAGGGCGTGCTTGTCGGCGAGATGGGCGAGCAACCCGCCAAACAACGCGGCATCGGTTCCCGGCGCAATTTGCAGCACAAGATCGGCTTCTTCGCAGGTTGCCGTGCGGCGCGGATCGACGACGACGATTTTGGCACCGCGCTGCTGTCGGTTGCGAACCAAGCGCTGGAACAGAACCGGATGGCACCACGCTGCATTCGAGCCGACGAGGATGATGAGATCGGCTTCATCGAGGTCGGCGTAGGTTCCCGGCACCGTGTCGGATCCGAAGGCGCGGCGGTGCCCGGCGACCGAAGATGCCATGCACAGCCGCGAATTGGTGTCGACGTTGGAGGAGCCGATGAAGCCCTTCATCAGCTTGTTGGCGACGTAATAGTCTTCGGTCAGCAATTGGCCCGACAGATAGAACGCAACCGCGTTCGGTCCGTCCCGTTCGATAACGCGGCTCAGCCCGTCCACGATGGCATCGAGCGCCGCCGGCCAGCCGGTGCGGGCGAACGACCCGTCGCGTTGCCGCATCATCGGATGCAGCAGACGGCCGGCAGGCCCGATCGTTTCGCCGAGCGCCGCGCCCTTCGAGCAAATGCCGCCAAGATTGGCCGGATGTTCCGGGTCGCCCGTGACCGTGATCGCGCCCGGCGCGTCCAGTCCAATGCGCAGCCCGCAGCCAACGCCGCAATACGGGCAGGTTGTTCGAACCGGACCGTTGTTCTGGTGCATCGCATTCATGGCCGGTCAGTAAACGTCCTGATGGTAGCGCCCCTGCTTTTTCAGATTGGCGACAAAGGCGATGGCTTCATCGGGAGTGCGAACGCCGTGTTGCGCCACGACGTCGACCAGCGCGCGCTCGACATCCTTGGCCATGCGCTTGGCGTCTCCGCAGACGTAAACATGCGCCCCGTCCGCCAGCCACGCCCAAAGATCGCGGCCGACCTGACGCATGCGATCCTGGACGTAGAACTTCTCGCCGGTGTCGCGCGACCAGGCGAGCGAGAGCCGGGTGAGAATGTTCTTCGCTTTCAGATCGACGAATTCATCTTCATAGAAGAAATCGCAGTCGCGGCGCTGATGCCCGAAGAACAGCCAATTCCGGCCTTTGGCTCCGGTTTCCTTGCGCTCCTGCAGGAATGCGCGAAACGGCGCGACGCCAGTGCCCGGACCGATCATGATGATCGGGGTCATCGGATCGGCGGGCAGGCCAAAGTGTTGCGACTTTTGCACATAGACCTTGACCGGATCGCCGGAGGCCACCCGCTGGGCGAGGAACGTCGAGGCAACGCCGAGGCGAACGCGGCCATTGATCGGATAGCGCACCGCATCGACCGTCAGCGCGATCTTGCCCGGATTGCTCTTGAGCGACGATGAGATCGAAAAAAGTCGCGGCTGCAGGGGGTCGAGCGATTCGATGAAGGCTTCTGGATCAGGCCTTACCCCGGAAAACTTCTCGAGCGCCGCCAGCACGTCAAGCGTGGCCGCATCGCCGTCGGGGTCTTCTCCTGTGGCCAGCGCTTTGGCCTTCTGCCGGCGATCGCCACCGGTGATGTAGGACAAGAGCTGGAACAGCATGTCGGGCGCCGGCGCCAGCGATACGCCGTCGGTGAGCACATCGCGCAGCGCGCGCCCGCCAACCAGGAAGTCCGGAGGTGCTCCCAGGGCGCGAATGATCAGGTCAACAAGGGCCGGATCGTTGGTCGGGTAGATTCCGAATGCATCGCCGACGTCGTAGTCGATGCCGCTGCCGGACAGGTCGAACTCGACGTGCCAGGTTTCCTTTTCGGAATTGGGTTTGTTCAGGCGCGTGCGCTGGATGAATTGCGCTTCGGTGGGTTGTTCGCGCGTGCGTCCCCGCGCGATGTCGGGTCCAGTAGCAATGTCCGCAGGCGTCGCGCTTGCGGTGACGGAAGCCGGCACCGCTTGCGGCGCGCTCTGCGATTGCGGCGACTGCGCGCCAAACTCCGCATAAAGCGTCTTCAGCATCCGGGCGGTTTCCTTGCCGCCCGGAACGCAGAGATTGAGACGCTCTTCCTCTTTGAGAAAGATTTTGTCGGAATAGTCGGAACAATTATAGCCGCACTGGCCGCAGTCCTGCTGCGCCATCGCGGCCATCAGCCGTCGCCGTAGCGGACGGCCGTTGGCGAGTTTCATGCGTTCGTCCATCGGCAGCGTCTGGTCGTGCCAGGGCGCTTCGTCGTCATCGCCGTCATCGAGGGGACCTTTGGGCGTCGCCGGCGCTTTCGGCAGCAGCGCCGCCGACTGGTCGGGTGACAGGGCCGTGACGCCGGCGCCTTCGAGCGAGACAAAGCCCGCCAGAAAGCCATTGAGCCACGTGCGCTGTTCGGGCGTGAATGGCGCGTTCTCGGGGATCAAGGTGATCGGCGGGGGAAATACGGATTGGTTCATGCCACGGCCTCATCGGCACACAGGACTTTCAGCGTCTCGACGTCGTGGCGACGGCTGAAGGTAAGAAAAGATTCGTTGGCCTCGCGATGGGCGAGATAGGCGCGGATGATCCGCTCGACCGTTCGCGGCGCGTCTTGCGCCTTCACATCGCGAAAGAGTTCCTGGCCGAGGCCGGCGTGCGGGCCAAACCCGCCGCCGACCAGCACGTGATAGCCCTCGACGGTGTCGCCATCCTCCGTGACCTGCACCCTGCAGGCGAGCAAGCCGATTTCGCTGATGAAGTGCTGCGCGCAGGAGTGGTGGCAGCCGGTGAGGTGGATGTTGATCGGCTGGTCGAGCTGAAGCCGCGTCTCGCACCAGCGCGCGATGTCCTCGGCGTGGCGCTTGGTGTCGGAGGCGGCGAACTTACAGCCGACGTTGCCGGTGCAGGCGACGAGGCCGGCGCGGAACGCCGTCGTCCGGGTCGATAGTCCGAGCGCCGCAATGGCGGCGTCGGCGAGCAGGACTTTGTCATCGGGGACGCCGGAGATCAGCAGGTTTTGCCACACCGTGAGGCGGATATCGCCATCGCCGAGATCGGCCGCGATTTTGGCAAGCCCGTGCATCTGTTCGACGCTCAGCCGGCCGACCGGCAGCACCACGCCGATCCAGTTGAGGCCCGCCTGCTTCTGCGCATGCACGCCGATGTGCGCCGTGCGATCGAAGGCGGGCCG
>JBGPOB010000203.1:0-6940 GCA_041487815.1 Xanthobacteraceae bacterium
ACTGCGATGAGCGGCAAGCAGGTCGCGGTCGTCGTGCCGACGACGCTATTGGCGCGGCAGCACTTCAAGACGTTTAGCGAGCGCTTTCATGGGCTTCCGGTCAAGGTGGCGCAGGCTTCACGGCTGGTCGGGGCCAAGGAACTTGCCGAGGTGCGAAAAGGTCTCGCCAGCGGCGACATCGATATCGTGATCGGCACGCACGCGCTGCTCGGCAAGACGATCAGCTTCCGCGACCTCGGCCTCGTCGTCATCGACGAAGAGCAGCATTTCGGCGTGGCGCACAAGGAGCGCCTCAAGGCGTTGCGCGCGGAAGTGCATGTGCTGACGCTCACCGCGACCCCGATCCCGCGCACACTGCAACTGGCGCTCACCGGCGTGCGCGAAATGTCGATCATCGCCTCGCCGCCGGTTGACAGGCTTACGGTGCGAACCTTTATTTCGCCGTTCGATCCGCTGGTCGTGCGCGAGGCCGTGCTGCGGGAGCGCTATCGCGGCGGCCAGGTATTCTATGTCTGTCCGCGCATCGAGGACCTCGCGGGCGCCAAGGAATTCTTCGACAAGAGCGTTCCCGAGGCGCGCGTCGTCGTTGCCCACGGTCAACTGGCGGCGGGCGTGCTCGAAGACGTGATGGCGGCGTTCTATGACGGAAAATACGATGTATTGATCTCCACCGCGATCGTCGAGTCCGGCCTCGACATTCCGAACGCCAACACCTTGATTGTGCACCGCGCCGACATGTTCGGGCTGTCGCAGCTCTATCAATTGCGCGGCCGCGTCGGGCGCTCGAAAACACGCGCCTATGCGCTGTTCACGCTGCCGCCGCGCAAAATAACGGCGCAGGCGGAGCGCCGGCTCAAGGTGTTGCAGTCGCTCGACACGCTGGGCGCCGGATTCCAATTGGCTTCGCATGATCTTGATATCCGTGGCGCCGGCAATCTCCTGGGCGAAGAACAATCCGGTCACATCAAGGAGGTTGGTTTTGAGCTTTATCAGCAGATGCTGGAGGAAGCCGTTGCGAGCGCAAAAGCCGGCCTGTCGGAGCCGGTTTCGGACCGCTGGTCGCCGCAGATCACCATCGGCACGCCGGTATTGATCCCTGAGGACTATGTCGCCGACCTGGCGGTACGGCTCACGCTCTACCGCCGGCTTGCCGACCTCGAAAGCGAGCGCGAGATCGACGCCTTCGCCGCCGAACTCGCCGACCGTTTCGGGCCTCTGCCGGGGGAGGTCACGCATCTTCTCGACGTTGTTGGCATCAAGACGCTGTGCCGCCGCGCCAATGTCGCCAAGATCGATGCCGGCCCGAAGGGGGCGGTGCTGGCATTCCGCGACGACACGTTCGCGAACCCGGAAGGGTTGATTTCGTATATCCAGAAGGAGGGCCCCGCGGCGCGCGTGCGGCCCGACATGAAAGTCGTGTTCTTCGAGGACTGGGATGAGCCGGAGGATCGGCTCAAGGGCACTACGGCGATCCTGCGCCAGCTTGTCGCCATCGCCGAGCGCGCGAAGGCGGCCTGATCGCCGGCGTTACTCGGCTGCCTGGTGTTTGCCAGCGGCCAATTCGCGCGCCGCGCGTTCGATCGCGCTCGCAAGATAGTCCGGCGCCTGCGCACCGGAGACGGCAAGCACGCCGCCGAAAATAAAATACGGAACGCCCTCAATGCCGGCTTCCTTGGCCTTCTCCGCCGCTTGCGTCACGAGTTCGACGTCGGTGTCCGCGGCCAGGTGCTGGCGCACGTCATCCGCGTCGAGGCCGCATTCGACCGCGGCCTTGACCAGCACGTCGCGGTCGGAGAGATCGCCTCCCTCCGTGAAATAGAGCTCCATCAAGCGCTGCTTCATCTCGGCAGCCTTGCCGATAGCGCCGGCCCACAGGATCAGCCGATGGCAGTCGATGGTGTTGGGCTGACGCGCCACCGCGCCGACGTTATAGGTGAGGCCTTCGCTCCTGGCGGCGGCGGCGACACGTTGCGCGATCTGCTCGTAGCGGGCCGGCGAGCCGAACTTAGCCGTGAGATAGTCGTCGCGGTTGATGCCTTCGCGCGGGATCCAGGGATTGAGGAAATAGGGCTGGAACCGGACTTCAACTGGAATCTCAGGCTTTTGTGCTATTGCCTTCTCGAGCCTGCGTTTGCCGATGAAGCACCACGGGCATACGACGTCCGAGAATACGTCGATCGTCAAAGGCCGATTGGGCCCGGACAAATTCGGCTCGGACGAACGCGGCTCGGACATGGGTTGCTCCGCAGGTCTGCCCGCCCGCGCGCGCGCGGGAAGCCGACATCGGTTACATGCGTAACCTAGGCGCTGACCTATTCCGCCGCAACCCGGGACGATTCCGATACGCGCGCCAGCAGCGAAGCGACCGTATCGGTCGGCTTGAGCGCCGCCAGCGTCACCCCGGGGTCGCTTTGAGCATCGGCAACATTGGTGGCGAGCATGGCGCGCTTCAGGTCGCAAGCAATTCGACGCGCAATGGCATGGGCGCCGCGCAGCGTGGTGTTGGGCAGCGCGAGCAGGATGGAATCCGTGCTGGCCTGGCAGGCAAAATCGACGCTGCGCACCAGGCGCGCGAACTGACGTGCCGCATCACGGGCCGTTCGGCCGTCGATTGTCTCGGAGAATGAAAAGCTTGCGAGCGACATTGCAAGCTTTGACTTAAGAGAATCCGCCACCGCCAAGCCAAGATCGCGCTGAAACGCGCCCATCGTGAACAGCCCGGTTTGCGGGTCGAGCATACCCCTGGCTTCAATAGCCGCCAGCTGGCGCTGCAATTGCGCCTCGTAGGCATGCAAGCGCACCAGCGGCAGCATCCATTGCACCACCTCGGCAGGCGTGTCGTCGAAGCGCTCAAAGTTTGGTAATGCGTCGCAATCGACGCTCACCGGCACTGCGCTGACCAGCGCGACCGGGAGGTCGCGGAAGCGCGCATCCTCGCCGAGCGCGGTCAGGAACGCGTCGATCGTCGGCGGGCCAAAACCGTCGCCGATGAAGATGCCGTCGAGGCCGCGCGAATTGAGATGGCGCGCCGCGGTTTCGACGCTGAGCGCGCCGATCAGGCGCATGCGCTCGCCCACAGCCGTCGCCAGGTCGGGATAGCCGCGCCCGCGGCCGGTAACTATTGCGACCGCGTCTTCAAGCGGATCCCCCGTTGACATTTCCGGCGGGTCGCCCCCTTCGGCGTCAAGCGTCGCGCTGCGGCGGGCTATGGTTGCGTGCAGGGTGCGAACGCGCCGCGCCGAAGACAGGCGCGCAGCCACGCGCTCCGGCGATGAATTTGCGGCAATTGGCAGGGCTCCGGCGATCCCTGGTCCGGCCTCGGCGGCGACACGCGTCAGTACCGGAAGGTAAGGCTCGCGCATGGTCACGAGCGCGAGTTCGATGGCGGCGATTTCGCCTCGGCGTGCCGCGGTTGCCGGTTCGTTGATGACGACCGCCGCCGGCGCGGACGTGACCAGGGTCTCGCCCGCTTTCGCCCAATCCGTCTCCACCAGCGGCATGCCGCAGCGCGCACGCAGAACTGCGGCCAGTTCCGGCGCGGGCCGGTCGGCCACGATGACGATGGGACCCTGCAACAACATTACGCGTTACTCACACGCGCATCCGGCAACCGCCGGATGCGCACTCACTCACGACGCTGCCGCGCATTCACCGATAGCCGCTGCGGCCCGCTCGGAAAATGCCTGACCGCAACAGGGGTAAACGAACGCGGTTAATGGCAGGTCAATGCGCGCGGCGGCATGATCCGGCGAAATCGACCCGGTTCGCCAAAAAGATCATGCGCCAAGCCAACAAGTCGGCGCGCGAACGCAGATCAGTACACGCCACCTGCGCAAGCTTGATTGCCTCGAAATCCGGTATCCACTGTTGCAGTTCGCGCGCTAGCGTCCGGGCTCCCGCCACCAGCTCTCGGGCAGATAACCGGACAACGAGGTCCGCGCGGGATGCCGGATGAATGACCAGCGCGCCACCCATTGTTCGGGCGCGTGATAGAGCGGGATGACGTAAAATCCAGACAGCAAAACGCGATCGAGTGCGCGCACGGCGTCGACGAATTCGTCGCGGCCTTCCGCGCGCAACAATGCCGCGATCATCGCATCGACTGCCGCACTCCTGACGCCCATGTAGTTGCGCGATCCTTCGGCGTCGGCGGCGGCGGAACCCCAATAGAACGCCTGCTCGTTGCCGGGCGACAGCGACTGGTCCCAGCGGTTCTGGATCATGTCGAAATCGAAGGTCAGGCGGCGGCGGTCGTATTGCACCGCATCGACGACGCGCACGCGCGCGACGATGCCCGCGCGCCTGAGACTTCCGGCGAACTGCAGCGCCAGCCGCTCCTGATCCTTGGTCGTGACCATGACCTCGAAGTCGAGCGGTTGGTTGGTAGCGCGCGCGCGCATCCGCGTATCGACAAGATCGTAACCGGCATCGGCGAAGAGTGCGATCGCCGCGCGCAACGTCGTCCGGTCGCGGCCGGAGCCATCGCTCGCCGGCGGCGACCAGGTACCTTCGAGGACGTCGGGGCGCACGGCGCCGGGGAAGGGCGCCAACAATGCGCGTTCGCGTGCACTGGCCGCAATTCCGGCCGCGGACAACGCGCTGCCATCGAAATAGCTTTTGGTGCGGACGTATTTTCCAAAGAAAAATTTCTTGTTGATCCATTCGAAATCGAACAACAGCGAGATCGCCTGCCGCACCCGGGCATCGGCGAAAACCGGCCGGCGGGTGTTGAAGACAAGTCCGGACATGCCCTTCGGCAGACCGTTCGGAAAAGCCTCCTTGATTACGCGGCGGTCGCGCGCGGCGGGAAAATCATAGGCCTGCTCCCAGCGACCGGGATCAAGTTCAGCGCGCACGTCGTAAAGACCCTTCTTGAACGCTTCGATCTGGGCGTTGGCGTCGCGGTAAAAATCGAGCCGGATCTCGTCGAAATTCCAGGCCCCGCGATTCACGGCGAGATCACGCCCCCAATAGTCGGGGTTGCGCTTCAATGTCACGCTCTTGCCCGCATCGACGGCGGCAAGTGTATAGGGCCCGCTGCCAAGCGGCGGCTGCAGCGATGTCTGCTCAAACGTCTCGGGATCGACGGCGTGCTTGGGCAGCACCGGCATCATGCCGAGGATGAGCGGCAATTCACGATCGTCGCTGCCGGCAAGATCGAAACGGACCGTCCGCGGGTCCATGATCGTGGCATTCGCGACTTTGGCGTAGTACGTGCGATGGTTCGGACGGCCGCGATCGCGCAGCAGCTGCCACGAGAAAACGACGTCCTCCGCCGTCACCGGATGGCCGTCGGAAAATCTTGCAGCCGGGTTGAGCGTGAACGTCACGAAGCTGCGCCGCGCGTCGGTTTCGACGGACTGCGCCAGCAGCCCGTAGAGCGTGAACGGTTCGTCGTAGCCGCGCGCCATCAGCCCCTCGATGACGTAGCCGCGGATTTCCGGAGGCGCGAGCCCGTTGACGATCAGGGGATTGAGGCTGTCGAAGGTGCCGAGCACGCCTTGCACCAGCCGGCCGCCCTTGGGCGCTTGCGGGTTGACGTAGGGAAAGGCGGTGAATTGTTCCGGCATGGCCGGCTCGCCGTGCATCGCGATGGCGTGACGTGGCTCGGCCGACGACGGCGCGGCGGTGGCAATGAGCAGGCTTGCCGCGCCAATCAAGCCTGCCGCGCCACGCCCCCATGCGCTGCGAAAACCCGGACAGAGGACTGTAAGATTCTTGCTGGCCATGGCTTCTCGGTCGCCGCGCGTATTCCTACCATACCGGCCTGAGGGGCGTGCGGTTCGGGGTCGATTCGGCAGGCTTGCTGACTCGCATGATCGATGCGGCGGTGCCAGTTAAGGCTTTATCGGAGCGCCGAATTCCGCTATCAGGCGCGGCAACGGCGTCACGGTGCTGCCGCATTTGACGGGGAGACAGCCTGCGACATGGGAATGCGCGCCGACGACCTGGCCACCGCGCCATGCGGCGCGAAAGTCTGAATGATCGAAAGGATTTTAAGATGAATGATCGGATGGCGTTGGCATGGCCGGGGCCGAGACCGTGCGCACTGGCGACGGCGCTCGCGCTGGTCGCGGCGCTCGTGGCGACCTCACAGGCCCTCGCCCAGCAACCAGCACCTGCCCAGCAGCCCGCGCCGCGTGCAGCGCCGAAACCCGCCGCGAAGCCCGCGGCCAAGCCGGCCCAGCAGCCCGCCCAGGCACCCACCCCACAACCGCAGCCACCGCAACCGCAGCAGGCGACGGGTGACGCGCCGCAGCTCATCTACTCGCCCTGGGCGAAGTTCTGCAACAAGGCGCAGGATCCGAATGCCAAGCAGGTGTGCTTTACCGGCCGTGACGCGCGTACGGAAACCGGGGTTCCCGTGGTGGCGGCGGCGCTGATCGAACCCGAGGGCGAGCCGAAGAAGATATTTCGCGTGACGCTGCCGAGCCCGCTGCAACTGCAGTACGGCACCCGCATCGTGATCGACCAGAACCAGCCGCTGTCGAGCCCATTTTTCACCTGCTTTGCCAACGGGTGCATGGCCGACTACGAAGGTACGCCCGACCTGGTCACCAAGCTGAAGAAGGGCCAGGCGCTGCAGGTGCAGGCGATCAATCTGGCGGGCACGCAGGTCAATTTCCCGGTTCCCCTGGTGGATTTTGCGAAGGCCAATGAAGGCCCGCCCACGGACCCCAAGGTGTTCGAGGCCCAGCAGAAGAAGTTGCAGGACGAACTGCAGAAGCGGGCCGAGGACGCGCGCAAGAAACTCGAAGCGCAAGGTCAGGCTCAGACGCCGGCGCCGGCTCCGGCGCGCTAGAGCGGGATGTATTTAGGTTAGCGCATATCCTGCGTTGCGGAAATAATTGGTGCATTCATCGGGTGTGAACGCTCCGAGGAGCTGTCCGATTGCCACGCAGAGTGCGTCGACTGTGCGCGCTGCGGCTTTGCGCAGCAG
>JBGPOB010000204.1:0-6930 GCA_041487815.1 Xanthobacteraceae bacterium
ATGACGACTGGCAGATCCGTTGCGAGAACCCGCCCGGCGCCCAGACCGAGCAATGCGCGCTGTTCCAGAGCGTGGTGGCCGAAGATCGCGCCAACGTCGGCCTGACGGTCCTCGTGCTCAAGACCGCCGACCAGAAATCGCGCCTGATGCGCATCCAGGCCCCGCTCGGCGTGCTGTTGCCGGCCGGCCTCGGGCTCAAGATCGACAGCGCCGACGTCGGGCGCGCGGGTTTCGTGCGTTGCCTGCCGCGCGGCTGCTATGCCGAGGTCGTCATGGACGATACGCTGATCGGTCAGATGCGCGCGGGTACGACCGCAACGTTTTTTATTTTCCAGACGCCGGAAGAAGGCATCGGCTTTCCCGTCAGCCTCAAGGGCTTTGGCGCCGGTTACGATAAATTGCCGTAGGGTGTGATCCCGAAAAGTTACAGACTTTTCGGATGAGATCACACCCACAATCAATATGTTAATGGGACTATCCGATCCAAGTCGCTCAGACTCACGCGGCGCGACCGTTGGCAATCTCGGCGCCGGTTCCCGCACGCAGCGCGAATGCCTATATTGATGCTTTAGACCTATCCGCAATCGGACGCGTGCCATGACATCCGCCATCTCCCTCCTCGACCGCGCCAACCTCGATCCGCAACGGACCGCAAAGATTGTCGCCCGCGGCCTCGACGGCGCCGACGACGGCGAGCTTTATCTCGAATACCGCCAATCCGAGATGCTGGTATTCGACAACGGCCGGCTCAAGCAGGCGACCTACGACACCGCGCAAGGGTTTGGCCTGCGCGCGGTGAAGGACGATGCCGTCGGCTACGCGCATTCCTCCGACGTCTCGGAATCCGCCATCGCCCGCGCCGCCGAAACGGTGCGTGCCGTCAAAGGCGGCTACGCCGGCACCGCCGCGGCCGCGCCGGCGCGCAGCAACGTCAGGCTTTACACCGACGAAAATCCACTTGAAGCGCCCGGCTTTGACGCCAAGGTCAAGCTGCTCGAAGAAATCGACGCCTATGTGCGCGCCAAGGACGCGCGTGTCCGCCAGGTCTCCGCCAGCGTTGCGGCATCCTGGCAGGTCATCGAGATCCTGCGGCCCGACGGCGAAATCTTTCGCGACATCCGGCCGCTGGTGCGCGTCAATGTTTCGGTCGTGGCCGGCGACGGCGAGCGCCAGGAATCCGGCAGCCACGGCTACGGCGGGCGCGAAGGCTACCAGCGTTTCATTGAAGCCGGCGCCTGGCGCACGGCCGCCGACGACGCCGTGCGCCAGGCGCTAATCAACCTCGAAGCGGTGCCCGCGCCGGCCGGCGAAATGGATGTCGTGCTTGGCGCCGGCTGGCCCGGCGTGATGCTGCACGAAGCCGTCGGCCATGGGCTCGAGGGCGACTTCAATCGCAAGAAAACGTCGGCCTTCGCCGGCCTGATGGGTCAGCAGGTGGCCGCGCGGGGCGTGACCGTCGTTGACGACGGCACCATCACCGCGCGCCGTGGTTCGCTGTCGATCGACGACGAGGGCACGCCGACCAATCGCACGGTCTTGATCGAGGATGGCACGCTGGTCGGCTACATGCAGGACCGCCAGAACGCCCGGCTGATGAACATGCGCCCCACCGGCAACGGCCGGCGTGAAAGCTACGGCCACATTCCGATGCCGCGCATGACCAACACCTACATGCTGGCGGGGCAAACCGAGCCCGGCGAAATCATCGCGTCGGTGAAGAACGGCATCTACGCCGTCAGCTTCGGCGGCGGGCAGGTCGATATCACCTCCGGCAAATACGTGTTTCAGTGCACCGAGACCTATCGCATCGAAAACGGCAAGATCGGCGGGCCGGTGAAAGGCGCGATGCTGATCGGCAATGGCCCGACCGACCTCAACCGCATCAGCATGGTCGGAAACGATCTTGCGCTCGACCACGGCGTCGGCACCTGCGGCAAGAACGGCCAGGGCGTACCGGTCGGCGTCGGCCAGCCGACGCTGCGCATCGATCGCATTACCGTCGGCGGGACGGGGTGAACGCCGTCTAGCTTGCGCCCGGTCTTATCCGACCTTCCTTCGCCCGCCGAAGCGGGCTTCGCGAAGGCGGGAAACCGATTCCTACTTCTCGGGACCGCGCGTTAGCGCACCACACCCGCAATGCAGCACGGCCGCCGCCGCGGCGGCTTGACCTGACTTTTGAGGAAGCAGCGGGCCGCTGCGCCGCCGTAGCCCGGTCGCAGATAGGTCCAGGCACGGCACTTGCCGTCGGCTTCGCACGCCGCCTTGCAGGCTTCGCCGTTCGGGCTCGGCGGCAGTTCGAAATTGCGGTAGTCGCCGCCGGTCCGGTCGGTCGAATATTCCACCGGTCCGCCGCGCGGCTCAATGACGCCCGTTCCGCGCACGCCCGAGGCACAGCACGTGTCATCGACGCGCGGCGGTACCTCGCTCTTGAGCCAGCACACGCCGTTCGGATTGTCGGCGCTCGGATAGCGGAATGCCCAGGCGGCGCAGCGGCCTTCGCGCTCGCAACGCGCCGCGCACAACGCCGGGTCGGCCGGTTTCAGATTCAAATGCGTGTAGTCGCCGCCGGGCCGGTCGAAGTTGACCTGCGCGTGCGCGGGCACGCCGGCGGCGACCGCGATCGCGCCCACAATCGCACCCACGATCACCGCCAACAAACACCGCATCGAATCTATGCCCCGCAGCCTGCTGCCTCGCGCGATTCTGGCGACCGCAATGTTACGGTGACGTGCACGCGGATGCGAGTGCAACTGCTGGCCTGTCCCATGGAATCGCGATCTCGTGAACGAACGTTCAGCGTTGCCGCGACGCACCGCCGGACTCCCGCGCCGGAGCGCGATCAGTTTGCGTTGACGTGCCTTGCCGGGCTGACATCTTGATTTTAGGCCTGATCTTATCCGAAGCGTCTGCAACTTTTCGGGATCGTGCCCTAATACGCATACTCCTCGTAAACCCGGCCAATATCGCCCGCCCAGGAACCGTGATATTTTTCGAGCAGTTCTTCCGCGGGGGTTTGCCCGCGCGCAACGATCTCATCGAGTGGCGCGAGGTATTTGGATTCATCACTGCCCTGCGGATCGAGGCGGCGGCGTCGCGTCAGTCCGGCATGCGCCAACGCCAGGCAGTCGCGCGAAAGTTCGAGCAGCGTGCGGCCGCGCACCGTCGCCTTGAAGCCGAGCCGCGGCACGTCGTCGCGGAGTCTTTGCCGCTCTTCGGCCGTCCAGTCCTTGGCCAGGTCCCAGGCCGCATCGAGCGAAACGTCGTCGTAAAAAATTCCAACCCAGAACGCGGGCAGCGCCGGCAGCCGCCGCCACGGCCCGCTGTCGGAACCGCGCATTTCGAGATATCGTTTCAGGCGCACTTCCGGAAAAATCGTGGAAACGTGATTGGCCCAGTCGGAAATGGTCGCGCGCTCTCCGGTGATCAGCTTTCCCGCCAGATGGTCGCGGAATGACTTGCCGGCGACATCGATGTAGGCGTCGCCGCGCTTGACGAAATACATCGGAACATCGAGCGCATAATCGACCCAGCGCTCAAAGCCCATGCCGGGCTCGAACGCCCACGGCAACATGCCGGAGCGGTCGGCATCGGTGTCGCGCCAGATCTCCGATCGGAACGACAGGAAGCCGTTCGTCCTGCCTTCGGTAAACGGCGAATTGGCGAACAGCGCGGTGCCGACCGGCTGCAGCGCGAGCGAGACGCGCAGCTTTTTGACCATGTCGGCCTCGGAATGGAAGTCGAGGTTCGTCTGCACCGTGCAGGTGCGGTACATCATGTCGAGGCCGAGCTTGCCGACCGTCGGCATGTAGGCGGTCATGATGCGATAGCGGCCCTTCGGCATCTGCGGCATGTCGGCGCGACGCCAGGTCGGCGTCATGCCGATGCCGAGAAACCCGATGCCGAGGGGAGCCGCGATTTCGCGCAATTGCGCCAGATGCGCCATCAGTTCGGAGCACGTCTGGTGGATGGTTTCGAGCGGGGCACCCGAGAGTTCGAACTGCCCGCCGGGTTCGAGCGAAATTGCGCCGCCGCCGGTGACGTCGAACAGCCCGATGATGTTCGCCCCTTCCATGATCGGCTCCCAGCCGAGCAGCAGTTGCATGCCTTCGAGCAGCGCCTTGATGCCGCGCGGCCCTTCATAGGGAATGGGATTGTGACCGCGCAGCGTAAAGGCGAATTTCTCGTGCTCGGTGCCGATGCGGAACTGCGCGCGCGGTTTTGCCCCTTCCGCGAACCAGGCGACGAGTTCGTCGCGCGATTCCACGGGCGTCATGTCAATCTGGTCGCGTGCCATGCAGGGGTCCGGCGGAAATGCGCGCGACCATACACGGCACGCGTTGGCGAGAGCAATGTGGGAAGCGGCGGCGTAAAATGCAGAGCGCCAGTGTTGGCGCGGCCGGGAAGCGCACCTATTGGGAATGTCTGATCGGGGCGATGCGCCGCCGGCCCCGCCAGCCGGCGTGTTTATAGTCAATAGGGAGGAATGTTGTCACTCAGCATTAAAGGATCAAGCAGGTGTCGCCCCAAAATCGCTTTGATTGCTTCGGTAGTCAAGTGGACGGATGCTCAGGCCGGTTTGCGCATCGCCGTCGTTTCGAGCAGATTGCGTAAACTTATCTTCGCTATAGTGCCATGTGAGAGACCTTCGAGGCGGAATTTCAGAATCGGCTTTCAGCCCGCGCCTCGACTGAACTGCCCGCTAAGAGACGCCCGCCACTGCGGCCACGCGACCATAAGGAATTCGGATGCGCCTTGCGCGTATCGCCATCCCTGCCCTCCTTGCAATCGCCATGGGCGGCTGCTCGATCGCGCTCGACGAAAGCAGCGGGCCATTTTCCGCCGCGCCCGGCAAATATGATTTTCTCGATTGTCCGGGCATTACTGCGCGCAGCACGGAGGCCGGCGTACGCGAGGCGGAACTCAATGGTCTGATTGAGCGCGCCAACCGCGAGCCCGCGGGCGTCATCGTCGGCGCCCTCGTTTACCGCGACGAATTGAACCAGGTGCGCGCAAACCAGGCCGCGCTGCGCAAAGCCGCCGACGACAAGCGCTGCACGCCCAACCTCACGCCGCAAAAAGCCAATCTCGAGCCGATGCACTGAGGGGCGCGGGATTGCGCGAGCGGCTTCAGGCCACCAACAAGATCGCGCAATAAGTAGCTTTGGACCTGCGCGCGGCCGCGACGCGCGGGCCGAGTTCGCCAGCAGGCACGAAGTGGTTACGGCATGACGTAAGCGTAAATGCGCCCGGCCGAATAAACCGATTCCGCGACCCGGCGGCCGTGATTGCCCGAAATGATAATCGGGTTGCCCTTGCCATCGATGCCGCTGACCACGCCGACATGCCCGCCGCCGCGCCGCGCCATCACCGCGATCGCACCAACCTGCGGACCGGAAACGCGGCGGCCATAGGAGGCAAACGAACGCGCGAGGTTCGAACCGCTGCCGCGACGGCCGGTGCGTTCCAACACCAGGTTCATGAAATTCCCGCACCAAGCGCTGCCGCGCCCGGTCGGATTGGTGCCGATGTAACGGCGTGCAACCGACACAACATCCGAACCGCCGAAGCCGGAAAACGCCGCGGAGACTGGGCCCGCGCTCGCCGTACGCGCATGCCGACGCACTGTTGCATAGACCAACGCCTGGCGATGGTGGCGGCCCTGACGATAACCGCGATAGCGACCGCCGTGCGCGGAATGACGCCCGTACGATCCACGATGAACGCGAAGACGATGGCGGCGGATCGAGCTGAACTCCGTCAAAGGCGCATCTACGGGAGATTGAGTGACTTCCGCCATCTGCATCGGTGCCGAAATCGGCTTTGCTTCCAAAGCAATCGAAGATTCGAATGACAAGAGCGTAACGGAAACGACAATCGACAAACTTCGCTTAAGCGAATTCTTCACGCCGGAAACTCCATCGCGGTTTTTGGGAAGGGTGAGCGTCCAGCGGCCATCGCTCAGCGCGGCTCTACCGGACGGTTCCCAAGGTCACTTATTAAAAGGCGTCAGTGTGTTTGCAATGCGGTAACCATGCCCAATTAGTAAATGCGTGAATTTTTTTCACAAGTAATTTCAATATGTTGAGAGATTCACGCCACTTCGCTGCACTGCACGCATGATATGCATGCGCCAAGCGAGCATCAAAACCGCCCTGTAGGGCCTTTCGCGTCAGCCGCGCCGGCTCAACAGAAACACTGCCTGCTCGCCGAACAGGTTCCAGAACCACCAGGGCGCCGGAAAGCGCAGCGGCTTGCCGCGAAAGTTGAGCGCGACCGCCTTCTCCATCTTGGCGCCGACGATATCGCAGAGTCCGCGAAAATCCTTGATGGTGCAGAAGTGGATGTTCTGGGTGTCGTACCAGGTGTCCGGCAGGTTGTCGGTGCGCGGCATCTGTCCGCCGAACAAAAGACCGAGGCGGATCGTCCAGTGGCCGAAGTTCGGAAACGAAACGACGGCATGATTTCCGATGCGCAGCATGTGCTCGAGCACCTCGCGCGGCCGGCGCGTCGCTTGCAATGTTTGCGACAGGATCACGTAGTCGAACGCGTCGTTGGGATAGTCGGCGAGATCGGTATCCGCGTCGCCCTGGATCACGGCGAGGCCCTTGGCGACCGACCTGTTGACGCCTTCGCGCGAGATCTCGATGCCGCGGCCATCGACGCCGCGTTGCTCCAGGAGGCGCAGGAGTTCGCCGTCGCCGCAGCCGACGTCAAGCACGCGCGCGCCCGGCGCCACCATCTCGGCGACCAGCAGGTGATCGACGCGCACGCCGTTCGACCCGTGGGTCTCCGGCGTGGCCGTGCGTTCGCGGTCAGTGCGCTCAAGCATCGTCATTTCCCAGCGAGGCCGCGCGCGGTGCCCGCCGAGCCGAGGAATCCGCGCACGATGCCGAACAGCTCCGGCTCATCGAGCAGGAACGCGTCGTGGCC
>JBGPOB010000205.1:0-6924 GCA_041487815.1 Xanthobacteraceae bacterium
GCAGCAAGTACCAATATCGCCGCACCATTGCGAACACCCGCTTGAGGGAAAATCCCGGATGAAACACAACGCGCTCGCGCGGTGTGAACAAGGCCGGCGAATCACGTCCTTTCAGCGCCTCAATCGCGGTCACGCCTGCATTTCCTCCATATTCATTGCGCCGCTTCACCGAGACCTTGTGCAATGCCGGTGCCGCGGGCGACATCAAGAAACACTTCTTCCATAGTCTCGCGGCCATAACGGGCCAGCAACTTCGCGGGCGTGTCGTCGTCGACGATCGAACCTTTTTTCATCATGATCACACGTTCGCACAGGCGCTCCACTTCGGCCATGTTATGGGAGGCGAGCAGGATCGCGGCGCCGCGCTCCTCACGATAGCGCTCAAGATGGCCGCGCACCCAGTCGGCGGTGTCAGGATCGAGCGAGGCCGTCGGCTCGTCGAGTAGTAGCACTTCCGGGGCGTTGAGCAGGGCCTTGGCAAGCGAAACCCTGGTTTTTTGCCCCGCCGACAGGTTGCCCGCCGGCCGATCGATGATATCGGCAAGCTCAAGCGCGTCGGCCAGTTGCGCAATCCGATCCTCCGCATGGGTAATTCCATAAAGTCCCGCGAAAATGCGCAGGTTCTGCCTGATCGTCAGGCGATGAGGCATCTCGATATAGGGACTTTCGAAGTTCATGCGATGCAGCACCTGATAGCGCTCGCGCGGCATGCTCTTGCCGAGGATTTCAACCGTCCCCGCGGTGGGAGTAACGAGACCGATTATCATCGCAATCGTTGTCGTCTTGCCGGCGCCATTGCCACCCAGGAGACCGGTAATCGTGCCCGGCGGCAGCGTAAACGAGATGCCGGCAACGGCGGTGCCGGTCTTGTAGATCTTTACCAGATCCTTGACGGCGATGGCGTGGATGGGCTCGGTCATAATGGGCTGCATCGGCGACAGGACATGTGGCGCAGCGTGAATAGCGAAGCAAGGCCCTTTCGCAACCAGGCGCACGTACGGGAGAAGGCTTCGTTAACTCCGTTGCGCACCCGTTTTTTTCGCTAACCGGCTGTCAACTCGCGCGATTCTAGAATCATTTATTGACCGGGACTGGTGTAAGTCGATGCCATTGTGGAAATCTTATCGCGGTGACTCCGCGCACCGCATCGGAATGTCCACGTTGGCCAATTGGCTGATCGCGGCAAGCCTGGTCATTGCCATCGGTTTCGGGCTCATCTGCGCAAGCGTTCTGATTGAAATGCGACGCAGCGACCGAAACCAAGCGGTCCTGGCAACCGATAACCTTGTCTCGGCAATAGAATCCGACATCGCGCGCAATATCGAACTCTATAATCTGTCGCTCCAGGCGGTCATCGATGGCTTGAAGTTGCCGGAAATCAATCAAGTCTCCAAGCCCATCCGTCAGCTTATCTTGTTCGACCGGTCGACGACGGCGCGCGACCTTGGCTCAATTGCCGTCACCGACCAATCCGGCAAAGTCACTATCGATTCTCGCACGACCAATCCAACTGCGTTCGACCTATCGTCGCGCGACTACTTCGTCGCCCACGTCCAAGATCGCAATCGCGGTCTGTTCATAGGGCAGCCGACGGTCAATGCGCGAGGCGAATACTACATCGGCATCAGCCGCCGACTCGAGCGTGCCGACGGGACCTTTGCCGGCGTTGCGGCCGGCGCCATCAGCCTCAGCTACTTCCATAATCTGTTCAGAAAAATCACGATCAGTCCGAATTCTAATATCAGCCTGTTCGCGACGGACGGAACGCTGCTGATGCGCGCCCCGTTCGACATCGAGGTGATCGGAAAAAACATCAAGAATACCGCCGCCTTTCAGAGCCTTCAGCGCTACCTTGAGAAAACGAAGTCGGGTTCATTCGAAGGCATTTCCGGGGTCGACGGCACGCGGCGCATCTATTCGTTTCATCAGGTCGGCAATAATCCGCTGGTATTGGCCATGGGGACGCCGGTCGACGAAATTTATGGCAAATGGTGGGACAAGGCGCGGCTGATCGGCGCGCTGGTTACGTTGCTGTGCGTCTCCACCGTGTTGCTATCCAAGATGCTCGCGCGCCAGTTAATCAAGCGATCGATGATCGAGCGCGAGCTCGCTATTCTTGCCACCACCGACAGCATGACCGGCGTGGCCAACCGGCGGCGCTTCGAAGTTGCGCTGGATCGAGATTGGAAGCACGGCGTCCGCAATCAATCGAGCATTGCGCTTCTGATGATCGATGCCGATCATTTCAAGGAATACAACGACAAGCACGGTCATTTGGCCGGCGATAACATCATCAAATCAATCGCGAACGCAATCTCCCGCAATATTCACAGATCCACCGACCTGGTGGCCCGTTATGGCGGGGAGGAGTTCACGGTCCTCCTGCCCGGCACGACGATTGAGGGGGCCTGCGAGATCGCAGAACAGATTCGCATGGACGTGCTGTCGAAAGCGCCGCCGACCATCAGCGTCGGCGTTGCCGCAATCATACCGCAGGTTCGCGTCGCGCCGGACGAATTGGTGGCTGCGGCCGACACCGCGCTTTATCAGGCCAAGCGCAACGGCAGAAACCGCGTTGAACGCGCAGAGCTCACGTGTTCGGTAGCCGACAAGACCGCAATGGTGGCCTGACAATACGGTCACAACGACGGCCGCTGCGCTCGACGCGCGCGATCAGCAATAGTGGATAGCAGATTTGCGACGCCAGTCACGTTTGCGCAGTTTGCGTAAACCGATCTGCGTTCGCGCGCTTACTCATATTTTCGTGCTTGATCCGATCGGCGAATTGGTTCCACGTCGCCGGATCACGCGCGAGAGTCTAAGCAACTCGGATTGAATCGGACTGCCCTACTAACATATTGATTTTGGGTTTGATCTTACCCGACCTCGCTTCGCCCGCCGAAGCGGGCTTCGCGAAGGCGGGAAAGTCTGCAACCCCCGGAACAAGTCCGGGGGCAGGCTTTTACGGGATTACACCCTAACGCCCGCGCAGGCGTTGCAGCTCGCCGACGATTCCACGGCGGAACAATAAGATGCAAAAGACGAAGATGGCGCCGATCACGACCTGGATCGGCAGGCCGGAATCGGCGAGATAGAATTGCAACATTTCAACGATGACGCCGCCGACAACCGGCCCGAACAGCGTTCCAACGCCGCCGAGCAAGGCCATCAAGATGACGTCCCCCGACGTCGCCCAATGAACATCGACGGTGGACGCAAGTTGCACGACCATGGTCTTGGTGGCGCCCGCGAGCCCGGCTAGCCCCGCCGAAAGGATGAAGGCAGTCAACTTGAAGTCGTTGACGCGATAGCCGAGCGAGATCATGCGCTGCTGGTTCTCGCGGATGGCTCTGAGAATTTGACCGAAGGTCGAATGGGTAATTCTGACGATCAGCAGATAGGCCGCCACGAATATCGCCGCCACCGTGTAGTACAGCACGTAAAGGTTGTTGAGATCGAATAGTCCAAGGATAAGACCACGCGGAACCGCAGTGAGGCCGTCCTCAGCGTGCGTGAAGGGCAACTGAAACGCCATGAAATAGATCATCTGCGCCAGCGCCAGCGTAATCATGGCGAAATAGAGCCCTTGCCGGCGGATCGAAACCGCGCCGAACACAAGTCCAAGCGCCGTCGCTGCCACGGTGCCCAGCAACGCCGCAGCTTCGAATGGAAGCTGCCAGACTTTGAGCGCGTGGCCTGCGACATAGGCGGCGGCTCCGAAGAAGGCCGCGTGACCGAACGACAAAAGCCCGGCGGAGCCAAGCAGCAGGTTAAACGCGCAGGCGAACAGGCCATAGCAAAGGACTTTCGCCAGGAACAGCGGATAGAGGAAAAACGGCGCGATCAGCAGCGCTGCCAGGCCAAGGGCGTAGAGCGCATAATCGACGTAGCGCCATTGCGCCCAGCGGACCTCGGTGGCATGCGCCGACTCAACAGACATGATCATTTTTCCTGGCCGAACAGGCCGGCGGGCTTGATGAGAAGCACAATGAACATGACGACGAAGATCACCATGTTCGCGCCCTTCGGGTAAATTGTCTTGGTCAAACCCTCGAGCACACCGAGCGACAGGCCGGTTACGATCGCGCCGAGAATTGATTGCATGCCGCCGACGACGACGATGGCGAAGACCACGATCACCAGTTCGCCACCCATCAAAGGACCAACGGTATAGATCGGCGCCGCCAGCACGCCGGCAAGTCCTGCAAGCGCGACGCCGACGCCAAATCCAAATGTCAGCAGAGCGGGAACGTTGATGCCGAAGGCGCGCGTCAACATCGGGTTTTCGGTTGCGGCGCGCAGATTTCTGCCGACCGAGGTCTTTTCAATGACGTACCACGTCGAAATACAGATAATGATCGAGACCAGCACGGCCCAGGCGCGGTATTTCGGCAGGAACATGAAGCCCAAATTGTAGCCGCCCTGCAATTCGTCTGGTACCGGATAAGCGTGACCGGCAGTCGCATAGAAGAATATGAACGTCCCCATGATGAACATCATGAGGCCGTAAGTCAGCAGCAGACCGTAGATGTGGTCCAGCCGATACATGCGCGATATCAGCGTCTTTTCCAGCGCCATGCCGACGATGCCGGTCATCAGCGGCGACAACACCAGTGCGGGCCAATATCCGATGCCGGCATAGTTGAGCATCATCCACGCGCCGAAAGCGCCGATCATATAGAACGTGCCCTGCGCGACATTGATGATGCCAAGCAGGCCGAAGATGATCGCAAAGCCGAGACTGAGTAGCGCATAGAAGGCGCCGTTGATCAGGCCGACCAGCAATTGACCAAACAGGACTTGCGATGACACGATGCTGCCTCAGATGCCGAGATATTGCTGGAGCTGAACGCTTCGGTTTGCGACTTCGGCGCGCGGAATCATATCGATGATGCGCCCGCGCTCCATGACGTAGTGGCGATCGGCGATCCTGGTGGCAAAGCGGAAGTTCTGCTCGACCAACAGGATTGTATGGCCCTCGCGCTTCATCAATTCGATTGCTCGGCCGATCTGCTGCACGATGACAGGGGCCAATCCCTCGGTCGGCTCGTCCAACAGGAACAGCGAGGCCCCCGTGCGCAGCACGCGGGCAATCGCGAGCATCTGTTGCTCGCCGCCTGAGAGCCGGGTTCCCGGACTGTTGGCGCGTTCGCGCAGGTTTGGGAACAGCTTGTAGAGCTCGTCCACGGACATGCCACGCTCGTTGATCTTGCGCGGCAACATCAGGTTCTCGATGACGTTGAGCGTGGCGTAAATGCCGCGTTCCTCGGGAACGAAGGCAACGCCGAGCCGCGCGACGCGCTCCGGCGGAGCCGCGATCACTTCCTGGTCCCCGATACGAACCGAGCCGAATCGTCGCTCGAGCATTCCCATGATCGAGCGCAGCGTCGTTGTCTTGCCGGCGCCGTTGCGCCCGACGATCGTTACGGCCTCGCCCGCCGCCACATCGAGCGTGACGCCATGCAGCACATGCGAGTCGCCGTAAAATGCGTGCAGGTCTTTGATCGCCAGCGACAGCCCGTCAGCCATGGTCCGACCCCAGATAGGCTTCGATCACGGCCGGATTCTTGACCAGATCCGCGTAGCTACCATCAGCGAGTATTTCGCCGCGCGCCAGAACGGTGATCCGATGTGACAGTTCGGCGACGACGGACAGGTTATGCTCGACCATCAGAACCGTTCTGGAGGCGGCGCTGCGCTTGATGAGATCCGAGATGCGCGCGACATCCTCCTGCCCGAGGCCGGACATCGGCTCATCGAGCAGCAGAACCTCGGGATCCAGCGCGAGCGTCGTCGCGATCTCCAGCGCACGGCGACGGCCATACGGCAGCTCGATCGCCTTCTGCCCGGCAAACGCCTCCAGCCCGACATCGGCCAGCAGTTTGAGCGCCCGGCCGTTCATATCGTCGAGTGCGGCTTCGGAGCGCCAAAAGAAAAAATTGTCGGTTCGATTGCGTTGCAGGGCAATGCGGACATTTTCCAATACCGACAATTGGGCAAACACCGCGGAGATCTGAAACGAGCGGACCATGCCCAAACGCGCCACCGAGGCCGGCGGCAAATCGGTAATGTCAGTACCCTTGAAAAAGATGCGCCCGCTGGTCGGCTGCAAGAATTTGGTGACGAGGTTGAAGACCGTGGTCTTGCCGGCGCCGTTAGGGCCGATCATCGCATGGATCGAGCCGCGCCTGACATCCAGTGTCAGGTCTCGAACCGCCGTAAAGCCGAGAAAGCTCTTCGTCACGCTCTCCATATGGAGAACGACCTCACCGCGGTCGTGCGTCGGCGCCGTGTCCGTCATCGCCGTTGCTATGATTGTTCATGCGGCAAGGAGCAATACCCGTAGATATCCGCGAGGAGATAACCGCCAAAAACGCCCGCCCGGCCGACGCCGGGCGGGCATTGAACGCTTGCCGGCGCCTACCGGCTGGCGAGCGCGGGACAGCCGCCGTCCGCCAGCGGTCGGAACACATCATCGCCCTTGAGCTTGGTGACAAGCTTGGTCTGGTCCCATTCGCCGGTCGATTCGGCCGGCGATTTGAACTGCGTCAGGCCGACGCTGTGCACCATGCGGCCATCAGCGCGCAGATAGCCGTCGTCCGTGAAGACATCGCGCACGGGCATGTCGCGCATCTTGGCCAGCACGACCTTGGGATCGGTGGAATTGGCCGCTTCGACGGCCTTCAGGTAGCTGCGTGCCGCGGAGTAGGTGCCGACCTGGAATGACCCGGGGAACACCTTGCGGCGCTCGATGAACTTGGCGATCCATGCCTTGGTTTCCGCGTCGTCGCGGCGCGCCCAGGGATTGACGTTAAAGGCGCCCTGCGCAATCTGAAGTCCCATGGCTCTGATCGCGAGCGGACTATCGAGGCCGAAGCCGACGACTTTGGCCTTCAGTCCGAATTCGCGAATGCCCTTGAGCGC
>JBGPOB010000206.1:0-6865 GCA_041487815.1 Xanthobacteraceae bacterium
ATAAGAACCGCGGCGCTGACGCTCGCAATAGAGCTTCAATCAATACCGGCACTGAGTCCAAACGAACTTGCCGGCGCGCTGACAGCCGCCGCCAAGGATCCTCCTGACGCTCTCATTGTGCTTTCGCCGATTTATGCGGCATATCGGAATGAGATCATAGACTTTACGACAAAGACAAGCGTGCCGTTGATTTTTGACACTAAGGGCCTTGCCGGAGAACCTGGTGCCCTCTTGTCCTACGGGGTGGATATTTCGGTGTTATTTCGGAGAGCCGCCGCGTTCGTGGATAAGATATTGAAAGGTGCCAAGCCGGCCGATCTGCCGGTCGAGCAACCGACCAAATTCGAGCTGGTGATCAACCTCAAGACGGCGAAGTCCCTCGGCCTCACGATCCCGCCAACGCTGCTTGCACGAGCGGACGAGGTGATCGAGTGATCAATCGTGACGCGCCGCAGGTAACACGGAAGTGTAGTGCTCCGTTAGCAAGCCATCGGGCGCGTTTCGAGCGCTCAATCCAGAGTCGGTTCAACGACTTGGACGACGTTCACAGTCCGAATTTCGGCCCCGTGGCGAAGAATTGAGGCTAGGCCTTCTTCTGCGCCGGGCAGGTCGATACATACGATGACCGTATAAAGCGGGCAATTGCCGGCGATTGCGGTGAAGATCGGAACGACGCCGATCCAGCCGACCCAGTTCCAACCGGTCTGCGGAAAGCCGAGCGGGATGGGGATTTCAATTAGCACCAGGCCCACGATGATGCGGGCAATACGATTAAGCGTTCCAACTTGGTCACCGCGCGCACCTTTCGATCGACCAGAAAATTGCGCGGCTGTTTGCAAGCCGGCGCTGCCACCGCATTGATCGAAATAAAGGGCCGCCTATCCCGCCGGAAAGCTGCGCGCTAGCCAGTTGCGCATGATGTCGGCAACGCGCCGGTCGTCTTCGCCGAACATGAAATGATCGACGCCGCCGATGATGTGCAGGTCGCCGTGGTAGCCGGCGCATTTGAACAGGTCGAACGCGCCGTCGGCGGCGATGACTTCGTCCTGCGCGCTGTGCAGGATGATAAGCGGGCGCGGCGCGATGCGCGCGGCGAGGTCGCCGGGATTGAAGGCCAGCGTCTCGATCGCGGTTGCGGCGGAAAATTCCATGATCGAGGGCGGCGCGATGTTGGCGCGCAGGCGTTCGGGAACGGGGATGATGTCGAAGCGGTGCGCCATCAGCGGCGGATCGTCAGGCCGGCGCGCGCGCCCGCGCGCCAGCAAGTCGGAAAATTTCCGCCACGCCGCGGGCGTCGCATGGATAAGGCGGAACATGCGCTCGCCGCTGGCCCAGCCGCCTTGCGCGATCACGCCGGCGACGCGCGCGTCGAGCCCGGCGGCATAGACCGCGACCGCGGCGCCGTAGCTCGTGCCGGAGAGCGCGATGCGCGCCGGATCGATGTCGGAGCGCGCGGCGAGATAGCTCACCGCCGCGCGCGCGTCGGCGACCTGGTCGTAGGGCAGCACCCAGCCGCGCTTGCCTGGGCTCTCCCCGCAGCCGCGGAAATCGAAACGCAGCGTGGCGTAGCCGAGCGCGTTATAGAATTTCTGCGACCAGCGCTGCTGCGGTCCGTCGCGATGGCCGCCGAAGCCGTGCAGGATGACGATCGCGGGCTTTTTCGCCGCGCCGCCTGCGGGAATCGACAACTCGCCGGCGAGCGCAAGGCCGTCGGATGCAAACGTGATGCGCTCGGCCATCGATGGCTAGCCTCGGACTGTCCGGGTCATGGGGCGAGAATCACATTCGCTCGCCATAACGTCTGGCGCCGCACCGCCACGGGCGCAACCGCCACCGAGGTTACCCTGCTGGAACGATGCAGCCGGTGTTCAGAATTTCCAGATCGCGGCGCCGCGCAGGGTCTGGCCGGTGACCGCCAGGTTGTAGATCGAGCCGCTCGGCAACACGTAGGTCTTGTCGCCGAAATCGTCGTAGCGGTACTCGATGCGGCCGATGAAATTTTGGGTGAAGGCGTATTCGGCGCCGCCGCCGATCGACCAGCCGTAATAGGTGCCGCCGGGCGCGACCGGCGCGCTCTCCGGCGTAAAGTTGATGTCCGCGATCGCCAGCCCGCCGGCGCCGAACACGAGAAGCCGGTCGAAGGCGTAGCCGATCCGCCCGCCAAGGTGGCTCGTCCAGTTGATGTCATAGAGGTTGGGCGTCGGGGGTGGCAGCACGATAGGTCCGTTACCTACGCCATGGGCGTTGGTCCAGCCAATGTCGCCCTCAAGGCCGAAGACGACGCGGCCGTTCTGCCAGTTGACGCCGAGGAGCACGCCGCCGATGGCGCCGTCGGTAGCGGCATCGCGCTCAGTCACCACGCCATCGTCGATGACGGTGGTTCGGCCCCACAGATAGCCGAAGTGTCCGCCGGCATAGATCCCGGCCCAGTTGTAGGGCGCGGCTGCCATCGGCGGCGCCTTAAGCGGCAGGCCCATATCGGCCGCCAGCGCCGGCGCGGTCGTGACAGCGATCAATGCGGCAACGCCGCTCAGAATGCGCGCATGCATAGCAAACCCCCAATGCTGCCCCACAGAATGGCATTGATACTGCCGGCGCTGCGTTACCGCAAGGCATGCCGCCGCGTGTTTCCGCGATCGTTTGCCCGGCCGCGTCGTAGACATAATGCGTCGTCCCCGACGGCGTCATGTTCTGGGTGACGCGGATCGCGAGCCGCTCCAGCGCGTCGAAGGTATAGTCGGCCTTCACCGTCGAGCCGACGGCGACCTCGGCCAGGCGGGTTCGTTTGTTGTAGGTGTAATTGTAGACCGTGCCGAAACGGCTGTCGGCGGTGATGTTGCCGCCGCCGTCATAGGTGAACGAGCGCACGCCGGCGCGACGCAAGCGCCCCGGATTTCGCCGGCGTTCAAACAGGGCTACGGTGGCTGGGCGGACAGCGCGTCGTATGCGCATGCGCCGCCGCGCGCATCGAGGCGCGTTCGGAACATCGAAATGGCTGATCCGGTCAGGCATCTGCGACGAGTCATAATGACGCCGCCGGTCACGGCGCCGCCGGTCTTCGCGCAGTCGATCTTCGTGCTAGCAGTCTTGGCGGCGGCGATTGCCGCATCGGCTTTGATTTCGCGCGAGGCCGCGGCCGCCGGCGCCGCCTATCAGGTCGACACCGCCGAAGTCTCCGAGCCCGGCGCCTGCAAGATCGAGTCCTGGGTCTCCGCGGCGGCGAACCACGACGTCTTCGCGGCGGTCGCCCCGGCCTGCGTCGTCGATGTGTTCCGGCCGTTCGAACTGAGCGTGCAGCTCAGCCGCGCGCGCGCGGACGCGGAATGGGCTAGCGGCGCGACGCCAAAGCTCAAGACCAACCTGGTGCCGACCGCGATCGGCGCCTGGGGCGTCGCCGTGTCGGGGCAGACGTCCTACGATCTCATCACCGGCGAGAACACCGCGCTGTTTGCGACCGTGCCGGCGACGTTGCGGCTGTCCGAGGTCGTGCGCATCAACCTCAACGGCGGCTGGCAGTGGGACCGCCTGATCGACCGGCATTACCTGACCTATGGCGCGGGCTTCGACTGGCGCACGCCCGACAATATGTGGACGCTCACCGCGGAAGTGTTCGGCCAGATCGCCGTCACGCGCCTGGCGCTCGCTCCCGAGGATGCCGTGCCCGCCACCGGCGTCACCGAGCCACGGTTTCAACTCGGGCTGCGCTGGCGGCCGGTCGATCGCTTCAACATCGATTTGATTTACGGCCGCAACCTCACCGGCGAGAACGCCAACTGGATCACGCTGGCGACGGTGGTGCGGTTTCCACCGCAGGAGAAGTAGAGGACACGGGTGGCGAGCGAAGGCACGAAGGACGCTCTCTGCACGCGACGCTTACTTTCTCCGTCTTCACACCATGCGCCACAGATACAGCACGACCAGCGCGCCGACGAGGGCGCCGACGAGCGTCGTGAGGCCGGAGACGAGGCTCAGAATGATGATGAGGTGAAACCCGATGAAGGCGCCGGCGACGCCGACGAGCGCGCTGGTCACGGCGTGCCGCGTCGGGCCCGCGATCTGGCGCGTCAGCCAGCCCGGCCCCATGAAGCGGTCGAAGCCGAGGCCGGCGAGGATGCCGATGATGAGGACAACAAGGAATGCGGTGACGGGCGTGAGCATGATGGCGGTGTCCCTCCGGTGGCGCGACAGGTCGCGCGCCTGAAACAGTCGGAGGTTTTGCGGGGCGGCGCAAGCGGGGAGGGATGCTCTCGGCACACCCGGTGCCACCCTCCCACCCGGGTCGCGCTTACGCGCGCCCGAGTGCAGGCTCTGGAGGGACGGGTCGACGCGAGCAAAGCGAGCGGCGGGGTGGGGTGCGCTTTTTTCTGCAATCAAATTCCGTGCGCCGACTTTGGAATGGGCGTTCCACCCCACCCCGGCTCGCATCTCGTTGCACGCGATGCTTCGCCGACCCTCCCCTTCCAGGGGAGGGTAAAGCGCCGCGTCGCGCCGGCGTTACTCGATCGGCACACCCGGTGCCACCCTCGCCCCTTGAGGGAGAGGGTGGCGCAATCGAGCGGCGCGAGATTGCGCCGGGTGAGGGGTCATTGCGAGAAGCGCGTAGGCGCGACGAAGCAATCTCGATCGGCAGGTTCAAGCACGAGATTGCTTCGCTTCCGCCTACGCCCTTCCGCCTACGCCCTGCGGGCTACGGCGGACAGGTCGGGCTACGGCGGACAGGTCGGGCTGCGGCGGACAGGTCGCTCGCAATGACACGGCTTGATGGATTTCGCTGGCGCTCGATCCGGCTACGCCGGCTTGGACATCGTGCCGCCATCCGTGTACGCCGGTCGTGCGCCGCCAACCCGAACGCCCCGAGGCCCGCACGATCATGCCGTTCAAATTCCATCACATCCATCTCAAGTCGCGCGACCCGGAGGCGGCCGCCGCGTGGTACGGCCGCGCGCTCGGCTGCACGCCAGTCAGCTCGCTGGTGCGCCCGTCGGGCGAGCGGTTCATCACCTGCGCCACGGCCGACGGAACCGTCATCGCGATTTCCGGCCAGAAAACCGGCCAGGTGCTGCCCGAGGGCAGCGCCGAGCCGCGCTTCGGGCTCGAGCATTTCGCGCTCGAGACGCAGGATTTCGACGCCGACCTCGCGCGCGTGGTTGCGCTCGGCGCGCCGCTGATCGAAGGCCCTATCACCATGCCGAACGGCATCCGCTACGCCTTCGTCGAGGCGCCGGATCATGTGCGGCTTGAGCTGATGTTTTTTCCGAAGGGGTGAGAGTTGGTGTAGCCCGCATGGAGCGACCTGTCCGCCGAAGCCCATAGGGCGAAGGCGGAAGCGACATGCGGGATAACGCGCGGAGAGGGTGACCCCGGATTTCGCTCCGCTCATCCGGGCTACGCTGGCTATCCTCGTCATGGCCGGACTTGTTCCGGCCATCCCGATCAGGAAGGCACGGCCTTAGCAATCTAAACGAGATCACCGGGACAGGCCCGGCGATGACGAATGATGGCGGGGCCGATCCCGGATGTCGCTGCGCTCATCCGGGCTACGCTTACCCGCTTGACTTTGTGATCTCTTTTTTGCGATAATTCCTTTCGATGCTTTGGACGGTCGAAGCCCTGAATTCCGTCGTCGACGCGGAAATCGATGCTCTGCCGAAGGACATGCGCGCCAAGCTCGCGCGTTTGTCGGCGATCGTCGAGCAGTCTGGCCTCCAGGCACTGCCGCGCGAGAGCGTGAAGCACCTGGAGGACAAGATGTGGGAGCTTCGCATCACGGGCCGCGACGAGATTTCGCGCGCGATCTATGTCACGGCAGCGGTGCGGCGCGTCGTCATTTTGCGCGTGTTCATCAAGAAGACGCGGCAGACACCGCCACGAGAACTCGAAATCGCCTGGCAACGGGCCAAGGAGGTGCGATGACCAAGATCAGAGACCTGCACAAGAAGTGGATGAAGGACCCGGCGTATCGCAAAGAATACGACGCGCTGGAGGAGGAGTTCGCGCTGATGGCGGCGGTGGCGAAGGCGCGCATGCGCGCGGGCTTGAGCCAGGCCGAACTGGCGCGGCGCATGAAGACGACACAGAGCACGATCGCGCGGCTTGAAAGTGGACGCGGCCTGCCCTCGACGCGCACGCTCGGGCGCTTTGCGAAAGCGACGGGGCACCGGCTGAAGATCAGTTTCGAGCCGCTAAAGGGGAAAAAGAAGGCGTAGCATTGTAGGGTGGGCATCGACGCAGTCGATGCCCACGCGGCATAATTGCCGCGCGTTGCGATGGTGACGCGTTACAATTGTCGCGTGGGCACGGCGCTTCCGCCTACGCTACGCTTCGGCGGACGAGTCGCGCACGCGCCCACCCCAGGCTTGCTAATTATACAATAATTGGTATATTAGTATGAGCGAGAATGTCCGGCCTGTCGTGTGGATCGGCTCCAGCCGCCGCGACTTGCGCGGCATGCCGAAGCGTGTCCGGCAGGACATCGGGCAGGCGCTCTATGCCGCCCAGCAGGGCGAAACCGATCCGGCGGCGAAGCCGCTCAAGGGCTTCGGCGGCGCGCGCGTGATGGAGATCGTGGAACGATACAGGAGCGATGCCTATCGCGCGGTCTATACCGCTCAATTCGGCGAGGCTGTCTATGTGCTGCACGCGTTCCAGAAGAAATCGAAGTCGGGCATTGCGACGCCGAAGCCGGATATGGACATGATCCGGCGACGCTACGCGGAGGCCGAGCGACATCACAGGGAAAGGCAGAACTGATATGGCGAAACGAAAAACGCGGGTGGCGGCGGGCAGCGGCAACGTGTTCGCCGATCTCGGCCTGCCGAACCCGGAGCAGGAATTGCTCAAGGCGCGCCTGACGCTGCAAATCTAC
>JBGPOB010000207.1:0-6859 GCA_041487815.1 Xanthobacteraceae bacterium
GGCATCATTCCGGCGATCGGCAATACGCCGATGATCAAGCTCAAGCGCGCCTCGGCGGCCACGGGCTGCACCATCCTGGGCAAGGCGGAATTCATGAACCCCGGCCAATCGGTCAAGGATCGTGCCGCGCTGTTCATTATCGAGGATGCCCTGCAAAAGGGTCATCTCAAGCCCGGCGGCGTGATTGTGGAGGGCACCGCCGGCAACACCGGGATTGGACTGGCGCTGGTCGGTAACGCACTCGGGTTCCACTGCGTCATCGTCATCCCCGAGACCCAGAGCCAGGAGAAGAAGGACACGCTTCGCCTGTTCGGCGCGGAGCTCGTGGAAGTGCCGGCCGTCCCCTACTCCAATCCCAACAACTACGTGAGATTATCCGGCCGCCTCGCCGACGTGCTCGCCCGATCGGAACCAAACGGCGCCATCTGGGCCAATCAGTTCGACAACGTCGCCAATCGCGACGGGCACGTTAAAACGACCGGGCCAGAAATCTGGCGTCAGACCGACGGTAAAGTGGACGGATTTGTGTGTTCGGTTGGATCCGGCGGCACGCTGGCGGGCGTCGGAATCGCGCTCAAGGAGCGCAACAAGAACGTAAAAATCGCGCTCGCCGACCCGCGCGGCGCCGCGCTCTACAACTATTACACGCACGGCGTGCTGAAATCGGAGGGCTCCTCTATCACCGAGGGCATCGGACAAGGCCGCGTCACAAAGAACCTCGAAGGCGCCCCGATCGACCTCGCCTATGAGATTCCGGATGAGGAGGCGGTACCGATCATCTTCGATCTCCTGGAACACGAGGGCCTGTGCCTGGGCGGTTCGTCGGGAATCAACGTCGCCGGCGCGATCAGGCTGGCGAAGACGTTGGGGCCCGGCCATACCATCGTCACGGTGCTTGCCGATTACGGCACGCGCTACCAGTCGAAGCTGTTCGACCCGAAGTTTCTGCGTTCGAAGGACCTACCGGTGCCGGCGTGGCTGGAGCGCCGGTCCAACATCAAGGTTCCCTACGAAAAGGTCTGACGATGAACAAACCGCCTGCCAGCCGGTGGCTGGTCACGACGCAATGGCTCGCCGAGCACTTACACGACCCCGAGGTCGTGATCGTCGACGGCTCGTACTACCTGCCGGCCGCGAAGCGCGACCCGGCAGCCGAATATCTCGCAGGTCACATCCCGGGAGCCGTCCGTTTCGACATTGATGAGGTTTGCGACAAGTCGTCGTCCCTGCCGCATATGCTGCCGTCGCGTGGTATTTTCGCCGAGGCCGCCGGAAGACTCGGGATTTCCGAGCGCAATACCATCATTGTGTACGACGGCGCCGGACTGTTTTCCGCTGCACGCGTGTGGTGGATGTTTCGGCTGTTTGGCACGATCGATGTGCGCGTCCTCGACGGCGGATTGCCGAAATGGACCGCAGAGGGCCGCTTGCTCGAAACCGGTCCGGCGCGGCGTCCGCACGCGGCGTTCAGCGCCACGGAACCGAAAAAAATCGTAGCGTCGCTGGCCGACGTAAAGACCGCGCTGGAGGCAAAGTCGGCACAGGTGGTCGACGCACGCGCCGCCGAGCGCTTCCGGGGCGAAGCGGCCGAGCCGCGCCCCGGCCTGCGCTCGGGCCATATGCCGGGCGCGCTCAACGTTCCAGTAACATCGGTGATCGAAAATGGCCGCCTGTTGCCGCCCGAGCGGCTCGCGCAGGCATTTGCAGCCGGCGGCGTCGATATCGACAAACCGGTGATCACGAGTTGCGGATCGGGGGTGACGGCGGCTACGCTGTGGCTGGCGCTCGATGCGCTCGGCAAGCCACCGAAGGCGCTCTATGACGGCTCCTGGTCGGAATGGGGCGCGCGGCTGGATCTGCCGGTCGCGACGGGCGCCAAATAATCCACGCCAGGAATCTCGCGATGATTTTTCGGCAGCTTTTTGACGGCGTTTCAGGCACCTACACCTATTTGATCGCCAGCCGTCGCGGCGGCGAGGCCCTGATCATCGACCCCGTTCTGGAAAAGGTCGAGCGCTACCTTCAACTGGTGCGTGAACTCGACCTGAGATTGGTCAAGGCGCTCGACACCCACCTGCACGCCGACCATATCACCGGTATCAGCGCGCTGCGCGACCGCACGCAATGCGTCACCGTGATGGGTGAGCAGACCAAGGCTGACGTCGTATCGATGCGCGTTGCGGAAGGCGACAAGCTCGAGGTTGAGGGCATCGCGCTTGATGTACTCTACACGCCGGGCCATACCGACGATTCTTACAGCTTTCGCATGGACGATCGCGTCTTCACCGGCGACACGCTGCTCATCCGCGGCACCGGCCGCACCGATTTCCAAAACGGCGACGCGCGCGCGCAGTACGACTCGATCTTCAACAAACTCCTGAAGCTGCCGGACGAAACGCTTGTCTTTCCGGCGCACGACTACAAGGGCGACACGGTCTCGACCATCGGCGAGGAAAAAGCCTTCAATCCGCGGCTTCAAGTGAAATCGGTCCAGGAATACGCCGACCTGATGGGCAAGCTCAATCTCGCCAACCCGAAAATGATGGACGTCGCGGTGCCCGCCAATATGAAAGTCGGCATGGCCCAGGAGGACATCGCGCATCGCGACTGGACGTTGACCGCGGACGAGGCGATCAAACTCCACGGCAAAAGTGACGTCGCCTTCATCGACCTGCGCGAGGCGAGCGAGCGCAAGAAGCACGGCGAGATTGTCGGCTCGCTGCATGCGCCCTACCCCGACCTGATGGAGAACGTCCAGCCGGGCGGCATCCTGCACGAACTTGCGAGCGCCACTTCAAAGCGGCTGTTGTTCTACTGCGCGTTCGGCGAGCGCTCGGCGATGGCGGTGCGTGCGACGCATGCCGTCGGAATCGCCTCGGCCTGCCACCTCAAGGGCGGCATTGACGCCTGGAAGAAGGCGGGCGGCTCCATCAAACGCTGATTGGCCGGCTGCTTCAGCGCGTCACTGCAAAATTTGGCTGAGGAACAGTTTCGTCCGCTCGTGCTGCGGACTTGAAAAGAACACCTCGGGCGCATTGATCTCGACGATCTGGCCGGCATCCATGAACACAACCCGGTCGGCGACCTGGCGCGCGAATCCCATTTCATGGGTGACAACCAGCATGGTCATTCCGTCGTTGGCGAGCTCGACCATGGCGTCGAGGACTTCCTTGACCATTTCGGGATCGAGCGCCGACGTCGGTTCGTCAAACATCATGATCTTTGGATTCATGCACAGCGCGCGCGCGATCGCGACGCGCTGCTGCTGGCCACCGGACAATTGTCCCGGATACTTGTCGGCCTGCTCGGGAATCTTGACCCGTTCGAGAAAGCGCCGGGCGACTTCCTCCGCGCGCACCTTCGGCAGCTTGCGGACATGAATCGGCGCCAGCGTGCAATTCTCCAGTACGGTGAGGTGCGGAAACAGGTTGAATTGCTGAAACACCATGCCGACTTCGCGGCGCACCTCGTCAACGCGCTTGAGGTTGCCGGTCAGCGGCACGCCATCGACGACGATCGTGCCGCGCTGAAAATCCTCAAGTGCGTTGACGCAGCGAATGAGCGTCGACTTTCCCGACCCCGACGGACCGCAAATCACCACGCGCTCGCCGCGCCGAACACTCAAGTTGATGTCAGCCAGCGCCCGGAATGCGCCGAACCATTTGTACAGCCCCGAAATTTCGACCGCGAGCCCGGCGGTGGGCGGCGCCGCGTTTGCGGGTCGATCGGGTTGGGTCACTGCGCTGCTCAGCGGCGATCGGCACGCGCGAGGCGATGCTCGACGCGATCGGCGTAGCGGGCCATCAGACTGCAGCAGACCAGATAGAATAGCGCGGCGAACGCGTAACCGGTGGCGCTGGTGACCGGCGTCGCCCATTTGGGATCGACCGCCGCCGTTTCGATGGTTCTGAGGAAATCGAAAATACCGACGAAAAACACCAGGGTCGTGTCCTTGAACAGTGCAATGAAGCTGTTGACGATGTTCGGGATGGTGATGCGCAGCGCCTGCGGCATCACCACCAGCCGGTTGAGACGCCAATAGCCAAGCCCGAGCGCCCGCCCTGCCTCATACTGGCCGCGCGGGATAGCCTCAAGGCCGGCACGCACCACCTCCGCCTGATAGGCGGATGCAAACAGCGCGATGCCGACCAGCGCGCGCAGCAACTTATCGGGCGACCACGTCGGAGGCACGAACAGCGGCAGCATGACGCTAGCCATAAACAGGACCGTGATCAGCGGAACGCCACGCACGAACTCGATGAACCCAATCGACAACGTCCTGACCGCCGGGAGCTTCGATCGCCGGCCCAGCGCCAGTACGATCCCGATCGGCAGCGACGCCACGATCCCGACGGTCGCGACGACGACCGTGACCAGAACGCCGCCCCACAGGGCCGTATCGACGTTGGACAAGCCGATCAGTGGCCAGCCGCTCAGCAACACGAATGACGCAAGCGGCAGCACAACGAAGAAATTGAAAGCGCCGAGGTCGCGGCGCGGCGCATCGAGCCACAGCATCCAGCCGATGCCGATGCCAAGCAGGGCAAAAAACGCATCCACACGCCAGCGCGCTGCAATTGGATAAGAGCCATAGGTAAAATAGGCGAGGCGCTCCCGCACAAAGGCCCAGCAGGCGCCGACCGGATTTCCGCCGGCGGTTTGTAGACACGCCTCGCGATCGGCACCGCTCCATACCGCATCGATGAGCAGAAACCGGACCAGTGGCGGAACCGTCCAAATCAGCAGCAAGATCGTCACGAGCGTGAGGACAATGTTGAGCAGGCTTGAAAACAGGTTGGCCCGTACCCAGCCAACGATCCCCGTTCGCGTCATCGGTAGCGCAACATGCGGCACCGGCGCTCGCCGCACGAACGCAAGATTGTCGAATGCGATGTTTGAGCGTTGGACCATGGCCGCTATCGCTGCACGAGCACGATGCGCGACTGGTAAATGTTCATCGCGGTTGCGGTGAACAAGCTGATGGCAAGGTAGACCGCAAGCGTGATGGCCACCACCTCGACCGCCTGCCCTGTCAGATTGAGCACCGTGCCGGTGAATATCTGCGCGAAATCAGGGTACCCGATTGCCACCGCCAGCGAGGAGTTCTTGGTCAGATTGAGGTACTGGCTCGTCAACGGCGGTATAATGACGCGTTTGGCCTGCGGGATCACGATCAGCTTCAGAATCTGCAGCTGACGCAGGCCAAGCGCGGCGGCGGCTTCGGTCTGGCCGCGCGACACCGACTGGATGCCTGCGCGCACGACTTCAGCAATGAACGCCGCGGTATAGATGACGAGTCCAAGCAGCAGTGCCACGAATTCAGGCAATATCTCAAGACCACCGCGCAAGTTGAAACGTCCGATTTCCGGAAAGCTCCACTGCACGTGCGGGCTGAAAACCAGCGCCGCCACGACGGGTAGCCCAACCAAGAAAAGCAGGGCCAAGAGAATTGCGGACAACGTCGCTCTGGCGTTCTCGCCGCGGCGCCGCACCAGCCAAATCAGCGCAACGGCGCACGCCAGCCCCAAAACGAAGGCACTGCCGACCCATTCGACGCCGTCGCCGAACTCCGGTCGCGGCAGGAACAGCCCACGACTGTTGAGAAATCCGCCGCCCGGGATCGTCATGCTGTCCTGGAAATCCGGCAAGGATTTTAGCACCGCGTTGTAAATGAACAGCAGTTGCAACAGCAAAGGGACGTTGCGGACGAAGCCGACATAGCTGCCGGCAAGTCTTGCCACGAGCCAATTCTTTGAGAGCCTTGCAACGCCAATGACAAACCCGAGCATCGTTGCGAGAACGATGCCAAGTCCGGCAACCAGCAACGTGTTCAGCAGCCCAACCCAGAACGCCCGCCCGAAAGTCGCGGTTTGAATGGAGTACTCGATCAGCGTCTGGCTGATATCGAAGCCGGCGACCGTATTCCAGAAACCGAAACCTGACGTTATGCGGTTGCGCGCGAGATTCTCGATGACGTTCCGCGTCAGCAGCGCAAACAGCAGCGCGATGGCGGCAATCAGCGCAACTTGCGAGATCAGTCCCCGAAATTTCGGATTGTACAGCAGCGATTCACGCGCGTGGCGGCTCATCGAGTCACGCTCTGCGCCCGCCATCGCAGGCAATCCGTCATCGCACCGGCGGTCCGAACTGAATACCGCCCTTGGTCCACAATGCGTTGAGGCCGCGCGCGATCTTCAGCGGCGAGCCCTGCCCGAGATTGCGGTCGAAAATCTCGCCGTAGTTTCCGACGTGCTTGACGACGCGATAAGCCCAATCCTTGGTCAGCCCGAGTTGCTCGCCGTAATTGGATTCGGTGCCGAGCAAGCGCTTGATTTCCGGGTTGTCCGACTTCAGCCGCTCATCGACGTTGGCCTTGGTGACGTTGAACTCCTCGGCATTGAGCAGCGCAAAATGAACCCACTTGATTATATCGAACCATTGATCGTCGCCGTGGCGCACGAATGGGCTCAGCGGCTCTTTCGATATGATTTCCGGCAACACGACATGATCGTCGGCCTTGGCGAACTTGAGACTCGCGCCGTAGAGCGCGGACGCATCGGTGGTAAACGCATCGCAACGGCCTGTATCATAGGCCCTGAGCGCTTCATCCAGTTGCGCGAACGTCACCACCTTGAGCTTCATCTTGTTGGTGCGGAAATAGTCGGCCAGGTTGAGTTCCGTTGTCGTTCCCTGCTGGACGCAAACAGACGCGTCGCTGAGTTCGAGCGCCGAATTGACCTTCAGCGATTTGCGGACGATGAAGCCCTGTCCGTCGTAATAGTTCGTACCGGTGGCATTAAGCCCGAGCTGGCTGTCACGTGAACTCGACCAGGTGGTATTGCGGATCAAGACGTCCACA
>JBGPOB010000208.1:0-6784 GCA_041487815.1 Xanthobacteraceae bacterium
AATTCCGGCGCGCGTCTTACTGGAGCCGGTTCGTCGAGCGCGTCGGCGGCTTTGAGATCAAGCCGGCGCAATTCAAGTTTCGCAACGATGCCGGCCATGAACTCGAATTCACCGGCACTTACGCCGCCGGCAAGCTGATGCGCCGGCAGCCGCTCGCGCTCGATGAACTGATGTTCGTGCGCAGCGTGACCTCGGCGACGGCGAAGATCACGCTGCCGGCGCCGTCGACGATGCACTTCTACCGCTGCGGCGATTTTGCCGATCCGAAAATCTATCTCGATGTCGACGCGTTTTTCGCCGACCTTGCGGCGGTGTTTTCGCAGGAGATCGCGGAACTCGCCGAGATGGGCTGCCGCTATATCCAGCTCGACGAGGTCGCGATTGCGATGCTCTGCGATCCGGCGGTGCGGCAAAGCGTCGTGGCCGCGGGACAAGATCCCGATGCGCTGATCGGTCTTTATATCAAAGCCATCAATCAGGCGGTCGCGCACGCGCCGGCCGGCGTGGCGCTCGGCGTTCACGTCTGCCGCGGAAATTTCAAAGGCCACTATCTTTCCACCGGCGGCTATGATGACGTCGCCGAGCAATTTTTCACCACGACCAACGTCAACCACTTCCTGCTCGAATTCGATACCCCGCGCGCCGGCGACTTTTCGCCGCTGCGGTTCATTCCGAAAAACAAGGGCGTCGTGCTCGGGCTCATCAGCAGCAAGACGCCGGAGTTGGAGCGCATGAGCAAATTGCGGCGGCGCGTGGTCGAGGCGGCAAAAGTCGTCGATCTCGATCGCCTGGCGATCAGCCCGCAATGCGGCTTCGCCTCGACGGTGGCGGGCAACCCGCTGACGGCCGCGGATCAGGAAGCCAAGCTGCGCCTCGTCGTCGAGGCGGCGCGGGTGATTTGGGGTTAGCACCGGCATTCAACGCATGATCGCCTAGGGCGTGATCGCTTTACGTTGAATCCAGCGCGAGCACTTTCAATCCGTCATCCTGAGGCGCGAGCCAACGGGTCCGCGCGAAGCGCGGCCCGATGACAGGCTCCGCGAGCCTCGAAGGATGCACGGCCACCGCCAACCGATTTCGGCTTTGCCGAAATCGGAGATTATCATGATCCAAGGCGGCGTAGCCGACTTGGATGCCGTCGCCCCCGGATCAAGTCCGGGGCAGGCTCTTCGAGGCTCGGTGCTGCGCGCCGAGCACCTCAGGGTGACGGTGATAGGTCAAGTGCTTCAAACTAAGAAAATCACGCTCCAGACATGAGTCGTCATGGCCGGGCAAAGCCGTCATCGACGGCGTCGCTTCGCTCGCCTATGCCGGCCATCTCGCTTAGGGAATCACTTTGCCCCTTGGTCGGGATCGCCGGGACAAGTTTACAGCCGGGCCGGCCGCAGGCCGGTCCCGGTTGACCGGCGATGGCGAGGTCGGTGTTTCAGGTAAAACGAATCAGGCTTTCGCCTTCAGCAATTCCGCAAGCGGTTTTCCGGGATCGACGAGGTCTTCAGCCGCCACCGGAATGCGCCGCTCGATCAGCCTGCGGGCGGTCGCGATGTCGCGCTGCACGTTGATGCCGAGCGCATAGACGAGGCGAGGGCCATCGACCTGAAAGGCGATGCAACGATTGCCCGCGAGCGGCCGGCGCAGATATTGCCCCGGCTTTGGCGGCGCCCAGCCGACGCCCTGCAGATAGAGATCGTATTGCTCCGACCAGAACGACGGCACGGGGCGATAGGCTTCGTTGGCGCCGGCGGCGTTGCGGCCGGCGACTGTCCCCTGGTCCTGCGCGTGGCGCCAGTCCTCGAGCCGCACCAGGCCATGCGGGCCTGGAAACCGCACCACGTCGCCGGCGGCAAAAATATTGGCATCGCTGGTGCGGCAATGCTCGTCGACGACGATGCCGTTGTCGACGTGAAGTCCCGCGGCCTTCGCCAGCCGGTCATCGGCGGTCGCGCCGGCGCCGACGACCACGAGATCGGCCAGGAGTGTTTCCGCGCCGGTGTCGATGGCGATGCGCCCGTCGCGTTCGGAGCGCACGGCTGAAATTTGTGTGTTGAGACGGATGTCGACTCGGTGCCTTGTGTGCGCTAAGTGCACTCGGCTTCCGGTATCCGCGTCGACCACGCGCGCCAGAATGCGCGGCGCGACCTCGATCACGATGGTTGCAACGCCGAGCGCGCGCGCGGAACACGCGACTTCGAGCCCGATCAGGCCAGCGCCAATCACGACCAGCGTCTTTGCGTTCTTGAGTTCCTGTTTGAGCGCGCGCGCATGCGCTTCGGTGCGCAGGTAATGCACCCGCGGCATGCCCGCCGGAAACTGCGGTAGTTGGCGCAGCACGGAGCCGGTGGCGATCACCAGCGCGTCGTATGGAAGCCGCCTGCCGCTGGTCGTGATTAGTTTGCGCGCCTCCCGGTCGATGGCGTCGCAGAACTCGCCGAGCGCCAGCGTGACGCCATGGCCCGCAAGGCCTTTGGGTCCCGCGATCGGGGCATCCTCGACCTGCGCCTTGCCGGTGAGCACGCCCTTGGACAGCGGCGGTTTTTCGTAGGGCTCGCACATTTCAGAGGTCAGGAGCGTGACCTCCGCCGCGGGATCCTGCTTCTTGGCGGAGATCGCCGCCCATACGCCGGCCGGTCCGCCGCCGATGACCAGGATTTTGCGCGCGTCGCTCATGGAAAAGTTCAATACGTCAATTCAGCGCGCTCGCAAACTCACGAAGTTTTCCGTCCACTCACGAATGGCGCGCGCGTTCGTGAGCGAGCGCGCGATTGGTCATCCGTGACATTCTTTTGCCAGTGCTCAGGCCCGCAGCGCGGTGAGCATATCCGCGATGTAGTCGTCGGCGGAGGCCGCGACCACCATCATGGCGTGGGGGCGGACCTGCGCCAGCGTGTGCGATGTCATGCGGTCCGGCACCTTATCGGTCGCGCGCACCAGCGCCGTGGTCATCACCCCGCGCGCGCGGCAGGCATCGCCGATCAATGCCGCGGCCGGAACATTGTCGCCTGCGGTCGCGATCATCACGACGAGATCGGCGGTGGCGACTTCATCGATCAGGTTCCTGGCGCGGCCGGCCAGATCGCTGAGCCAGCCCTGCATCGAAAAGGCGTCTCCGGCTGGAGCGCGTTCAGCAAAAGTGGAACCCGGTTTTGCGTCCGAACGCGCTGCATCAGCAAAAGTTGGCGCGTTTTCCGCGCGGCTGACCGGTTTCCACTCAGCCTGGAAACGCGCTAACGGCGCGCCGGTAAACGCCGAGGCTGTGAGAAAATTGGCGCGGTTCCATTCCGGCCGCATGATGCCTGTAATCGCCGCCGCGCTCGCCGCGTCGAGCGCGACGACTTTCACGATTTTTGGTAAGGAGTTCGGCGCGTCGATGCGAAACAACGCCTCGGCGGCCGAGCTGGCGCGCGCGCTTTCGCTTTGCATGGTCATACCGAGGCGTGCGCGGCGGCAGGGTTCGCCACCAGCGCTTCGGCCGCGGCATCCTTGAACGGCCGGTCGGGCGCGAGCACGACGGAAGCCGAGCGCACGCGCTGATGCGCCGGGTCGATGCCCGGCGGCAGCACGCCTTTTTCCGCCAGCGCCTTGGCGGCGCGCAGCAGGCGGTGGCGCGCCATAATGATGCCGTTGTCGGTCGAAACCAGGTTCTCCTTGGTACGGTCGACGATCGGGCCCATGCTCTCCTGCAACGAGGCGTCCTGCATCGCGATGCCGGCAACGCCGCTGTAGGTCGTGCCGGCCTTCTGCGCGGCGCGATCGACCAGGTAGTCGTTGTCCTTGTTGGCGGCGGGGCGGAACGATCCGGGCACAAAGGTGACGTAGATGCCCTTGCCGTCGCGCATCGCCTGTACCTGCTCTGGCGTCAGGGATTTCGTGACGCGGTAGTCGAAGCTCCACGCCCAGCAATTCTCGTTGTCGATCGGGATCCAGAAATGCCCGTGCACCGGATGATCGCCGCGCGGCGGAATCATGGTGAACGACGGCATCACCCATTGCGTGATGCGCCAGTAGTAGTTGCCGTTCTCGGCGTTGCGGCGCGCGCCGACGTAAAGCCCGCCGGGGCTTTCCACGACTTCGAAGTGCGGCTGCGCGTCGCGCAAATTGTACTGGTTGCCCTTCGATCCCTTGAACAGCGGATCGGAGTTGAGCTCGCCGCGGTGCAGGAACGAGACGTGACTGGAATCGATCCCGCCTTCCATCGCCTGCAGCCAATTGCATTCCTGCGTGCGCTTGGCGACGAAGCGATGATCGGCGGCAACCGTTGCGAATTCCCACTCCGGCGGCGGCGGCCGGCGCTCCGGCGGGCCCATATAAGTCCACAGCACGCCGCCGCGCTCAATCAGCGGATAGGATTTCAACCTGATCTTCTTGCAGTAGTTCGACTCCACCGGCTCCGAAGGCACCTCGATGCATTGCCCGGTGACGTCGTATTTCCAGCCGTGATAGGGGCAGCGCAGGCCCAATTCCTCATTGCGCCCGAACCACAGCGAGACACCGCGATGGGCGCAGAATTCATCGATCAGGCCGTAACGTCCCGCGCTGTCGCGAAACGCCAACAGGCGCTCGGACAGGAGCTTCACGCGCACGGGAGGGCACGCGTTTTCGGGCAGTTCCTCCGCCAGCAGCGCCGGCAACCAGTAGCAACGGAACATCTCGCCCATCGGCGTGCGCGGGCCGGTCTGGGTCAGGAGGTCGTTTTGTTCCTTGCGCAGCATGGCTTTGCAACAGTTGAGATCAACGCGGGAATATGATCAGAAGCTACGCTCGCGGTTCCGCCGCGTCAAACCTGTGAATTCGGACTGAAATGACCAGCCGCCTCGAACTTTGCAGCGTTAACGACGTCGCCGAAGGCGCCGCGTTAAAAATCGAGAGCGGCAACTTGACGCTCGCGGTGTTCAATGTCGGCGGGCGGTTCTATGTGATGAACGACCAGTGCACGCACGGCCCCGGCTCGATGTCGGAAAGCATTGTCGAGGGCGACATCGTCGAGTGCAACTTTCACGGCGGCCAGTTCAACATCCTCACCGGTGCCGTGGTGGCGCCGCCGTGCCTGATCGCGCAGACGGTCTATCCGGTCAGTATCGAGAACGGAAAAGTCTTTATCGAAATCTAACTGAAGATCAAAATGCCACCGCCGATGATCGCCGTTGCACCGCCCGCGACCTGCGCCAAGCGCCGGCTGTTGGAGGCGTGCGCGATCAAAAGTCCCGATCCGATACCGACGAGATGCAGCAGCACCGTCGCGGCAACAAAGCCCAGCCCATAACCGACGCCCGAAACTATCGCCGGCATTTCCGCGCCGTGGGCATGGCCGTGGAAGCTGGCAAACACCCCGGCCATCGCCATGGCCGCGGCCACCGGCATGGCAACGTCGAATGCAATCACCGCGCCCAGCGCGATCACCGAGATGGCGATGCCGGTTTCCGCATAGGGAAGCGCGATGCCGGTTGAGGCGATCGCGCCCGCGCCGGCCATCGCGGTTACGAAGGCGCCCGGCACCAGCCAGAGCGCCCGCCCGCCGAGGCGCGCCGCCATCAGCCCGACGGCAACCATGGCCAGCACATGGTCGAGCCCGCCCAAGGGATGCACGAAGCCGTGACTAAAATCATGGACCGAGGCCGAGCCCGGATGCGCCACCGCCGAAACCGGCGCCAAAATCAATGCAGCGGTAAAGATTGCGCGAACGACACGCGGCATGAACAATTCCCCGTCCCCGGCAGAGTTTGATTCGGGCAATCATCGCACAGGTTCGCAGGCGCGCAAGCGTCGGCGCCGCAAATGCGACAATATCGAGATTTTTGACAGGACCGCGCCCACCCAACAGATCAGGGCCGGAAGACGTGTAACCTTTGCGATCGATGACCTTCACGATTTGTCGACTATCGATGGGTAACGTGCGTCCGGTTGATGGGGTTGCAGGGATCGGGAGACAGGATTTGGGGATTGATCATCGCTTTGCGGGGATTGTGACGCTTGCCGTTGTGCTCGCGCTTGCGGGTTGTGCGGGCGAGCCTGACTTTTCGGCGCAGCCGACCTTTTACCGCAGCTTGGCCACGCAGGGCGCCGAGCTCGACGCCAACGCGGCGCAATCGATGATTTCGGGCTATCGCCGCAACAACGGGCTGGGCGCGGTGACACTCGATCCCGCGCTGATGCGGCTCGCCGCCGAGCAGTCGCGCGTTATGGCCCAGCGCGACAAGCTCGACCATTCCGCGGGCCGCGCGTTCAACGACCGCATCGGCCGCTCGGGCTTCGACGCCAAGGTCGCGGTCGAGAATATCGGCGCCGGCTATCACACCTTGGCCGAGGCGTTTTCCGGCTGGCGCGACTCGCCGCCCCACCGTGCCAACATGCTCAAGCGCGAAGCCACGCGCATGGGCATCGCCGCGGTCTATGCGCCGGCGTCGAAATACAAGGTGTTCTGGACGCTGATCCTGGCCGCGCCCGACGAGCGGCGCGGGTAGCAATTAAGGCCGTCATTGCGAGCGACCCGTCTACGTCAACCGCCTTCGCCCGCGAAGGCGGGCTTCGGTGGTCAAGAGCTTCGACGGGCTTGCTGCCAGTCCGCCGACTGGTCCGCCGAAGCTCGCAGAGCGTAGGCGGAAGCTTTAGCGAAGGCGGAAGCGAAGCAATCTCCTTCCACATAATCAGATTGAGATTGCTTCGTCGCCGTTCCCGCCTACGCCCTTCCACCTTCGCCCTGCGGGCTTCGGCGGACAGGTCGGGCTACGGCGGCCAGGCCGGCTCCTCGCAATGACACCCTTCGAGTGCGGCCCAAGCGAGGAAAATC
>JBGPOB010000209.1:0-6704 GCA_041487815.1 Xanthobacteraceae bacterium
ATCGCGCCGACCCGGACGCTGGTGGTGACCGGTCTCTACCGTGATGTGCGTAATCCAATATACGTCGCGGGCGTTGCCATCATCCTGGGTCATGCGGGGCTGCTGGGCGTTTGGCGCCTCATCGTCTACGGCGCGCTCTGGTGGCTCGTCTTCCACGTCGCCGTCGTGGCGTACGAAGAACCCACGCTCGAGCAGACGTTTGGGAGAGAGTACGAGGCGTTCCGCGCCGCCGTCCCGCGCTGGATACCGCGGATGACCCCATGGCGGTCGGAATGATCGGTGGCCCGCGGTTGTGCGAGCCGCTGCTCGCGACCGGTCTCGGACGCTTCACCGGCGGCGCTCGCGAGCAGGCACGCTACCGGCCCTCGGAAAAGAACATCTCCCCATTGGCGAAGCGGTTGGGTTTGAGGAAGAAGCCCAGGATAATGGCGCCTTTGGGCGCCACCGCCTGGTGCCGATTGCCGGCCGGCCGCCACACGAACTACGACAAACTCGCTCGGAACTACTTCTCAGCCCTGTGCCTCGTTGCCGCCGTGGCATTCTGGCTTTAATCAATTGAGTCTGGACCCTAAGCCGCGTTTTTTCTGCCCCAGAGGCGCTGCGAGGCGAGGGCGGCGCCGTCCGCCAGCGCCTTGAGCTTGAGCCAGACCGCCGGCGCGATCACCCATTCGCGATTGGTGAAGGTGCCGAAGCCGCAGTCGGTCGAGGCGATGACGCGCTCGCGCTCGCCGATGGCCGCAACGGCTTCCTCGATCCGCCGCGCCACCACTTCCGGATGCTCGACAAAATTCGTCGTCGTCTCGATCACGCCGGGGATCAGGATCATGTCCTTCGGGAACGGCACCTTCTTGAGCGCGGCATATTCGTGGGCATGGCGCGGATTGGAGAACTCAATCGACAGCGCGCCGACGTTGGCCTGGTAGAGCGCCGGCAGGATGGCGGCGAGCGGAACGTCGTAGACGTGCGGGCCTTCCCAGTTGCCGTAGCAGACATGCAGCCGCACGCGGTCGCGCGGAATTCCGGCGATGCCCTTGTTGATCGCGGCGACATGACGCTCGCAGTCATGCACGAACTCGGCGTCGGACTTGTCGCGGTAGAACATGGTGCGGTCCATGGCGAGGTCGGGCGCATCGATCTGCAGAATGAGCCCGGCCTTGTGGATCGCCTGATACTCCTTGCTCATCTCGCGCGCGATGGCGTCGAGATAGGCGTCGTGGGAATCGTAATGGGCGTTGTACATCGTGGTCGAGATGATGCCGGGCGAGGCCGCGGTCATGAAGCTTTCGGAAAACGCGCCCGCCTCCTTCACGATGTCCTTGAAGCGCTTGATCTCGGCTTCGATGGCCTTCGTATCCTTGTAATGGATTTCCTGCTGCGCCTCGGGCGCATTCTGCTGCTTGCTGACTTGCGGGAAGCGACGCATCAGCAGCGCAACCAGTTCCGGAAAATCCTCGAACTCGCGGCCGCGCCGCCGCTTGGAGACGCCGGCAAAGCCGGTCATGCGCTGCGGCACGTAGGTCTGGAACCCGACGCGCTGCTGCTCGCCGTCGTTGCCGATGTCGATGCCCGCGGCCTTCTGCCGCTTGACGACGTCGCGCACGGCCGCATCCATCTCGCGGTCGAATTCCTTCTGATCGTAGGGTTCGCCCGCTTCGCGCTTGACCAGGAGCTCGGACAGTTTTTCATTGCGCGGCAGGCTGCCGACATGCGTGGTCAGGATGCGGTCGCGGCTGGTGATCATGGAAAACTCCGCTGAATTCAAACGGCCAAAGCGGCGGCACCATAGCGGCATTTTGCCGACCGCGCAGCATGGCGCGGCGGCAGGGCGGCGATAACCGCGAGAAATAATCGGTGTGGAGGCCGCAATGGCCGAGTGGCTATGCTAACATTACCGACGGGGCTTACGGATAAGCTGGAGCTGCAGCATGAAGCGGCGTGAATTCGTGGCGCTTCTCGGCGGCGCGGCGCTTGTCGGGCCGAGAAATACTTTCGCCCAGACCTCCAAAGTCTATCGCCTCGGTACGCTCACCCCAGGGGCGCCGATCAGTTCCACGGCCGGCGACGGAGCGGTTCTCATCGCATCGCTGGCGCAGCGTGGCTACACGCTCGGACAAACCCTCGCCTACGAAGCGCGTGGCGCGGCGGGAAAGGTTGGCCAGCTACCGCAGTTGATGCAGGAATTGAAGGCCGCCAATGTCGACGTGGTCGTGACCCTCAGCTACCCGGCGGCGGTCGCCGCCAAGGCATCGGGCGTTGCAACCGTGATCATCGGCTCGGGCGATCCGGTCGCAACCGGGCTCGTCGATGGCCTCGCCCACCCGGGCGGCAATGTGACCGGAATCTCCGACGATGCCGCAACGCTCTCCACCAAGCGCCTTGCGTTGCTGAAGGAAATGTCTCCGGGGCTTCGCCGGGTCGCGATGCTGTGGAACAAGGACGATCGCGGCATGTCGTTGCGCTACGAGGCATCGGCAAAAGCCGCGCAGCAGATCGGCGTCGCCGTCCAGGCGCTCGGCGTGCGCGAGCCGGACGATTTCAACGAGGCCTTTGCGGCGATGAACCGCGAGCCGCCGGACGCCATCCTGATGGTCTCCGACTCGCTCACCCTGCTCAATCGCAAGCGCGTGATCGATTTCGCCGCCGAGCGGCGGCTGCTGGCGATCTTTGAGGCCGACTCCATCGTTCGCGATGGCGGCTTGATGTCTTACGGCGCGGACAGGCGCGAATCCTTCGGTCGCGCCGCCGCGCTGGTCGACCGCATTTTCAAAGGCGCGAAACCCGCCGACCTGCCGGTCGAGCTGCCGACGCGTTACCTGTTCGTGCTCAACCTGAAGACGGCCAAGGCAATGAATCTCACCGTGCCGAACACGCTGCTCGCGCTCGCCGACGAGGTGATCGAGTAAGCGTCGCGCGCGGGCACGATCGCTCAGACGTGAGTTGTCATGGCCGGTTACTCGGGTCCCGCCTTCGGCGGGCCCAAGTGTAAACTTGTCCCGGCCATCTCGCTTTTTGAAGCATAATGCCCGCCGATCGGGATCGCCGGCATAGGCGAGCGAAGCGACGCCGTCTGCGACGGCAATGCCCGGCGATGACGAGGTCGGTGTTTCCAGTCAAACCAATCGGCCCCTACGACGCCTGCCGCAGCACGTAGACCGAGAAATAGTCCGCGGAGTCGGAAAGTATGGCCGACACCGTCCAGCCGGCCGCGCCCGCAAGCGCGGTGAAGGTGTTGACGCTGAACTTGTGGCTCGACTCGGTATGGATGGTCTCGCCGACGCGGAATTCGAACGCGCGGCCGAGAATGCGGACTGTCTGGCGCGCCCGGCTCTCAAGGTGCATCTCGATGCGGGCGAGATCGCGGTTGTAGCGGGCAAAATGACGGAACGCGCCGAGGTCGAAGGTGCCGCCCAGCTCGCGGTTGATCCGCGTCAGCAGGTTGAGATTGAAACGCGCGGTCACGCCTGCCGCGTCATTGTAGGCGGCGTGCAGCACGGCCTCGTCCTTGATGCGGTCGGCGCCGACGATCAGCACGGCGCCGCGGCCGAGAATGCTCGCGGCCTGGCGCAGGAACGCCCGCGCCTGCGGCGGCTCGAAGTTGCCGATGGTTGAGCCCGGGAAAAATCCGACGCGCGGCCGATGGCGCACGGCGGCGGGGATGTCGAACGGCTGCGTGAAGTCGGCCGCGACCGGAAACACGCCGATGCGCGGAATATCGCGTTCGAGCTTCCTGGCCTCGTCCACCAAAAACTCGGCGCTGATATCGACCGGCACATAGGCCGCGATCTGCGGCGCGGCGTTGAGCAGGATTTTCGCCTTCAGCGCGGAGCCGGCGCCGAATTCGACCAGCGCCGCATCCTTCGGCATCAGCGCGGCGATCGCGCGCGCATGGCCGTGCAGGATGCCGAGTTCGGTGCGCGTCGGATAATACTCCGGCAGGCGGGTGATATCCTCGAACAGCTGCGAACCGGCGATGTCATAAAAATATTTCGGCAGCAGGGACTTGGGCTGCGCCGAAAGACCGGTGACGACATCTGCGGCGAACGCTTCGGTCGCCGCATTGCGCGGTATGCGGCGCGGCGCCGTCTTAAAGAGCATACTCATGGATCGCTCCTTAGAGTCTGGTCAACCCCGAATAAATTGGATTGCCTCATTACAATTTTGATTTTGGGTGTGATCTTGCCTGCCTTCGCCGAAGCGAAGCTCCGGCTTCGCGCAGGCAGGTCCGACCTTGCTGCGCCCGCCGACCCGTCCGCCGAAGCTTTAGCGAAGGCGGAAGCGAGCTTCGCGTAGGCGGGAAAGTCTTGCAACTGTTCGGGATCACACCCTGTTCGCCTCAGGCAGAATGTTCCGCAAGCCGCAGGCCGGTGAACTGCCAGCGCGAAGGCGGATAGAAGAAGTTGCGATAGGTCGGCCGCGAATGGCCCTCGGGCGTCGCGTGCGAGGAGCCGCGCAAGGCCATCTGGTTGACCATGAACTTGCCGTTGTACTCGCCGATCGCGCCGGGCGGCGCGTTGTAGCCGGGGTAGGGCGCGTAGCTCGAACGCGTCCACTGCCACACTGCGCCGAACGCGTCGTCGATCATGTCGCCGCGCACGGCGACCTCCCATTCCGCCTCGCTCGGCAGGCATTTCCCGGCCCAACGCGCGAAGGCATCGGCTTCGTAGTAGCTGACGTGGCAGACGGGAGTCGCAGCATCCACCGGCTTGAGGCCGCGCAATGTAAACACGTGCCATTGGCCGTCGATCTCGCGCCAATAGCCGGGCGCCTGCCATTCCTCGGCAGCCGCAGTAGTCCAGCCGTCGGAGAGCCAGAATTCCGGCCGCGCATAGCCGCCGTCGCGAATGAATTCAAACCATTGCGCATTCGTCACCAGCGCGCGCGCGATGCCGACGGGGCCGACGAGTTCGCGATGGGCCGGGCCTTCGTTATCGAAATGGAATCCGGCGCCGCCATGGCCGATGCTGTGCGTTGCCTCGGGGATCGCGGCGTAGCCTTGCTCCTTGGAAGCGCGCGGCGCGCGCCAGTTGGCGTTGTAGGCGGGTGCGATCGGGTTTTCGGAAAAGGCGTGCAGGATGTCGGTCAGTAGCAGTTCCTGGTGTTGCTGTTCGTGATTGAGGCCGAGTTCCAATAGCGGTGCGATGGCGGCAAAGGTGGCGGCATCGGAGTGCAGGACCAGCCGTTCGACCGCGGCATCGACGTGGGCGCGATAGGCCGAGACTTCAGCCTCGTCCGGCCGCGTCAACAGGCCGCGCTTGGGGCGCGCATGGCGCGGGCCGGCGGCGACGTAATAGGAATTGAACAGGAACGCAAAGCGTTCGTCGAACACGGGGTAGCCCTCAAGATAGGGCACCAGCAAAAACTGCTCGAAGAACCATGTGGTGTGGGCGCGGTGCCATTTGGTCGGGCTGGCGTCCGGCATCGACTGCACGACCTGATCTTCCGCCGACAGCGGCGCGGCGCGGCGCTCGGTCTCGGCGCGCACGGCGTGCAACAGGTCGCGCAAGCGCATCCGGTGTTGCTGGAGCTGCGAAGGCTGCGCACGCCGTGCGCTATTCTGCAGGCGGGTCACCGTGGCGGTCATGGGCGCCTCCATGCTGAAGTCAGGATCGCTTAGACGTGGAGCGTATTAGAGTTGGAACGTATTAGAGTTGGAACGTATTAGAGTTGGAACGTATTAGACGTGGAGCGTATTAGAACTGGAGCGTAGCGGATGTTTCGGCTCGTACCAGCCAGGGTCGGTCACAACTAGTTTGGGGGTGAGCCGCCGGTGGCTCACAATCCAGTGATATGAGGCGATGCCAGATTGTGGCGCGTCGGCGGCATTTAATGCAGGACTGCGGCGATTCAACGGAAAAGCGTCAGAAAAAACCGCGGTTCGCGGGCAACTTGTCGCGGCTTCGCGTTCAATTCATGTCCAGACGGACATAGGTGGCCGCCAGTCGCTTGCCGCGCCGTCGATGGCGTTACTCGGCCGCGACGCGGGCGGCGCGACCGTGCTGGGCGACGAGGTAGTCCATGGCCGCCTGAACGCCGCCCTTCTTGTGCGGCACATGCGCGAGCGCCAGCGACATTTCGGTGGCCGCGAGCGCGCCGAGAATGGTGAGATCGTTGGTGTCGCCGAGGTGGCCGATGCGGAAGAATTTTCCGGCGAATTTGCCGAAGCTCATGCCGTAGGAAATGTCGAAGGTCGCCAGCGCCAGATTGCGGAACGCGTCGGCGTCGTGGCCGTCCGGCAACAGCACGGCGGTAATGGTCGGCGAGTAGTATTTCGGGTCGCGGCAGAGGATTTCGAGGCCCCAGGCCTTGACCGCGCGGCGCGTCGCCTCGGCGAAGCGATCGTGGCGCGCGAACACGTTGTCGAGACCTTCCTCGTGCAGCATTTCCACCGCCACCACGAGACCCTGCAGCATGTTGGTCGCGGGCGTGTAGGGGAAGAAGCCGATCTTGTTCGCGTTCAGCATGTCTTCCCACGACCAGAACGATTTCGGCAGGTTGGATTTTTTCGCCGCCGCCAGCGCCTTGTCGCTGAGCGCATTAAACGACATGCCGGGCGGCAGCATCAGGCCCTTCTGCGCGCCGCCGATGGAGACGTCGACGCCCCATTCGTCGTGGCGATAATCGGTCGAGGCGAGCGAGGAAATCGTATCGACCATGAACAGTGCCGGGTGGCCGGCCCGATCAATCGCCTTGCGGATTTCGGCGAC
>JBGPOB010000210.1:0-6673 GCA_041487815.1 Xanthobacteraceae bacterium
CGCATCAACACCATGGGATGTTTGCCGAGTGCGCGGGCGAGTGAGGCCCCCTCCTCCGGCGTGCGCACCAGAAGATTTGTGTCACCAAATTCGTCCCGCTGGTCCCAGAACGGCGGCTCCACGCCAATCACCGCGCCGATGTGATACACCGGCACGAGCTTCTCACCGGTGATGCAGTAGCTCAGGATCGCCGGCGAATGATGGTGGCAGACCGCCATGACATCCGGCCGCGCCTTGTAGATTTCACCGTGGATCACGCGTTCCGAGTACATCGCGACCTTGGGTGGCGTGACCGGCTCGGAATTGAGCGTGAACTCCAGAAAGTCGCCGGGCTCCACCAGCTCCGGCGCACGCGAGCGCGACAGGAAATACCGGCCGGGATTTTCCGGATGGCGCACGCTGACGTGCCCAAATGCGTCGACGACGCCCTCGTGGGCGCAGATGCGATTGGCCACCGCCAGTTCATGGCGGAGCGCTGCAAGCACATTGGACACAGGACGCTTCCCCCTTGTCTATTTGTGTTGTGCCAGCAAAGCCGAAACCGCCGCAGGTGCGCAAGTACAATCGTCACGCTATGGTCGCAGGTTGTGGCCGCGGTCCACCCCTGTACGGCGAACAGTTTACTTCTCGCCGCGCGCCGTTGACAATCCACTGCGCGCTTCGCCGCGCGCATTCTGCAACCGGGACGGGACAATGACGAAGACAGTCAGGCGTGTGGTGACGGGTCACGATAACGACGGCACGGCCGTCGTAGTAATGGATTGCATTATTGAGACGCAGATACGCTCGGCTGGCATCGGCTCGGCGGTGCTGTGGATCACCGACGAAACACCCGCTGACATGTCTGGCAACAACGATCGCGCCCAACGCACCATCGGCGTGCCGCCGCCGCCCGATGGCTCGATCCTGCGTATCGTCGATTTCCCCCCGGTCAGCGGCGAGATCAAGGTCGACAATGCCGCCATGATTGCCGAAATGGGCATCGGCGCGAAGTCGCGAGGCACCGGTAAGCACGTCAATCATCCGTTCATGCACCGCACCAAGAGTATCGATTATGCGATCGTGCTGGATGGCGAGATCGACATGCTGCTCGACGATACCGAGGTGCATATCAAGGCTGGCGACATTCTGGTGCAGCAGGGTACCAACCACGCCTGGGTCAACAATTCAGGCAAGAATTGCCGCATTTGTTTCGTGCTGATCGACGGCATCGAACCGCAGGTGTTGAAAGGCCGTGGCGGCGGGCATTGAACCGCGGCCAAATTCGGGGGGTCTAATCTGCCTTCCAGGGAATGACGGCGTTCTCAATCTCCTGAAACAACACCGAAGTGATCAATCCGAGGATACCGATCACGACAATGCCGACGAACATATAGTCGACCTGCAAGAGCTCCCACGAATTCCAGATCAGATAACCGAGGCCCGACTTCGAGGCCACGAATTCGGCCGCCACCAGCACGACGAACGATACCGCGAGCGCGATCTTGAGGCCGGCGAAGATTAAAGGCAGCGCGCCGAAGAACACGATGCGCGTGAACATGACGTAGGAGCTTGCGCCGTAATTCTTCGCAACGTCCCAATAGAGCCTTTCGATGTTGGCCGCGCCCGCATAGGTGTTCACGACCACCGGAAAAAACACCGCGATGGCGACGAGCGCGATCTTGGAGCCGTCGCCAAAGCCGAATGCCAGCAGCAACAGCGGCATCAGCGCTACTTTCGGGATCGGGAACAGCGCGGCGATCAGCGGATCGAAAAAGATCCGCACCGGCTGGAACATGGCCATGATCAGCCCGACAGCGATTCCCGGGATCGCGCCGATCAGATATCCGGCGAACACGCGATAAAGCGTCACGCCAGTGTGCACGAACAATTCGCCGGTCGCCGTCAACTGCCAGAAGCGGACGGCAATATCGGTCGGCGCCGGAATGAAGCGACGGTCGCCGAGGCCCAACATCAGCAACACTTGCCAGATCACCAGCAGGCCGATCGGCGACAGAAGGTACAAGAGCCGCTCCTGCCCCTTATGCGAACGCTCGCTCATTGCTCCAGCTCCGCCCTTGCCTGCAATACTTCCGATTCGAGGATACGCCAGATGTCGAGCTTGAGCGCGCCGAATTCCGGCGAGGCGGATAGCGTCATCACGTCGCGCGGGTGCGGGAACAGGACGTTCTTGATTTCCTTGATCCGCCCCGGCTGCGCGGTCATCACGATGGTTCGGTCGCCGAGGAGCAATGCCTCCTCGATCGAATGGGTGATATAAACGACCGTCTTGCCGGTCTCCCCCCAGATGCGCACCAATTCCGCCTGCAGGATCGTCCTGTTCTGCGCGTCAAGCGCGGCGAACGGTTCATCCATCAGCAGCATGCCGGGATCGGTGACGAAGGCCCGTGCGATCGCAACGCGCTGTCGCATGCCGCCGGAAAGCTGGTGCGGATAGTGGTTGCGAAAGCGGGTGAGTCCGACGAGCCTGAGCGCGGCTTCGACGCGATCCGCGATTTCGGTTTTGGCGACGCCGCGCGTCATCAGCCCGAAAGCGACGTTGTTCTCGACGCTCATCCATGGAAACAGGCCGCTGTCCTGGAACACCATGGCGTTTTCGACCGGCCAGCCGACGGCGTCGACTTTGATCGTGCCGCTGGTCTGTCGCTCGAGACCCGCGAGAATGCGCAGCAGCGTCGTCTTACCGCATCCCGACGGACCGACGACGCAGACGAACTCTCCGCGCGCGATGCTCAGGCTGATGCCGTCGATTGCAACGATGCTGTCCGGCCCGGCGCCAAACTGCTTTCGCAGCCGGTCGATTTCGACCGACGCGCCGCGCCGTTCAAGCATATCGCCCCCCGCGCCGGTTGCTGCGTTGACCGTAACTCAGCGGCAACCCTTCACCTTGCTGTCCTTGTTTTCGACCTGGAAAGGCCCGAGCTTCTGGACGGCGTAGTCTACATAGGTCGTGTCGATCACCTTGTCGGCGGGGAGCCTGGCGTTCGTGAATTTGCCTTTGATGTAGAAATCCTGGACATCCATGATGCTGGCAACATTGATCCGGCCGTCTGGATTGCGCGATTGCCATGCAAATGCTTCGAGTGCTTCTTGCCGCGGCTCGATCTTGGCCTTGACCAACAAGTCGATCATTTCTTTCCGGCTTGAGCCGCCGTGGACGGCTTGGCAGTAAGCCCGGACGCCTTTTATATAGGCTACAAAATAATCCTTCGCGGCCTGCTGGTTTTTGCTTGCCCAGTCGGTGTTCAATATGTTGACCGCCAAGGCGACCGGCTGCGGCTTCTGATAATCGTCGGGGTCGATGAACATCACGCCGAGACCCTGGTCGCGTGTCTGGTAAGTGAATGGCGGGATCAGCAATGCGGCGTCGACCGCGCCGTTCTTGAGCGCGATGGCCATCTGGGTGAACGGAATGACCTTGATCTCGACATCGGCCAGCGACAGGCCCGCGGTTTCAAGCACCTTGCCGATCTCGTAGGTCGAGATCGAGCCGGGACCGTTGCTCGCGATCACCTTGCCCTTAAGGTCCTTTACCGTCTTGATCGAGTCCTTCAGTTCCGGCCGCAACATGATGTTGTGATAGAACGGCGAGGACGTGCGGTCGGCGACCAGCCTGAGCGGCAAATTTTTCTCGACCGCGTTGAAGAAGCCGGCCGAAACGCCCCCTTCGACGATTTGGTACTGGTTCTGCGCAACCATCGCCATCACATCGGCGGATGAGTTGATATATTCCATTTCCAGCTTGATGCCGGCGTCCTTGAAGTAGCCACGCTCGATCGCATAAAGCGTCGCGCCGACGGAGATTGCGCGCGCGGTGCCGACCCTGATGATCGTTTCCGCCGTGGCCTGCGCGGGCATTATTGCCGCGGCTGCGATTGTCGCGGCGAATGCAATTGTCGTAAGCGAGATTCGTCTCATTGTTCCTCCCCCGCCTGGTGACACCCGGGCCGACATCCTCCGACGCCGCCGCCAAAGGCAAATGCGGCCATGGTGCGCCGATACCGGCAGCGACGGACCCATTATTTCGTGCTCAGGACATAGCGGCCCTGCTCGTCGCGGTCGAGTCCGGAACCGCGCATGGCGTCCAGCGTGAGCACAATCTCGCGCCCGTCCCGGCTGCCGACCGCTGTCATCAGCTCCTCGAAATATTTCGGACCGTCCGCCAGCGCGGCCGCGACCGAGGGGAACCGCTTGCCCTGAAAGCGCGGCGGCTCCGGCACGCTCGCCTCCAACCGGGCGCCTGAACCGAACGGCCAGGTCAGGTCGAAGCCGGCCTTGGCGCCGACGCGCCCGCTGATCAGCGAAGGATCGAGCGGCAAGGTGCGCATGTTTTCCATCACCACCAGATCGCGATCGGGCTGGAACCGCGTCGCCAGCGCCCAGTCGATCTGCTCATCGGAGAAAATGTCGATGTCGGGATCGACCACGAAGACATTCTTGATGTTGGCGAGCGAAGCAAAGCAGGCCATGATCGCGTTGCGCGCCTCGCCCGGCACGCGCTGGCGCAGCGACACGCGCACGTTGAACATGCCGCCGCTCGACGTCGTCGCGCAGACGCCCAAAGGCTCGCGCACCGCGGCTTCGAGCGCGCGCCAGATCATGACTTCGGTGCGCAGCGCGCAGACCTGCGCGGTGTCGGTGCGCGCGAGATATTTGCCGCCGATGGTCGCGGTCTGGAACAGCGCGTCGCGACGGCGCGTGATGGCGGTCAGGTGAAACACCGGATTGCGCTTGAGCGCGCCGTAATAGCCGAGGAACTCGCCATAGGGTCCTTCCGGCTCGACATGGCCGCGTTCGTCGAAATAGCCTTCCAGCACCATCTCGGCGTCGGCCGGCACACGAATATCGTTGGTCACGCATTTGACGACCGGCAGCGGCGCGTCGCGCAGCGATGCGACCAGGCCAAGCTCGTCGACCGGAATGCGCATGGTCGCAGCGACATAGTCGATTGGATGGGCGCCGACGACAAATGCGACGGGCAGTGGCTTGCCGGTTGCGGCGCAGGCCTCGTAGATCGCGCGCAGATCGCTCGGCGACACCAGATCGGCGCCGCACTCGCGCCGCCCGCGCAGCATCAGGCGGCGGATGCCGACGTTGGTCATGCCGTTGCGCGGATCGATGACGTAGTCGATCCCCGCGGAAATATAGGGCGCGCCGTCGATGCCATGCTGGAGGTGCACGGGCAACGTGGTGAGGTCGGCGGCTTCGCCGGTGAGCACGACTTCCTGCACCGGCGCTTCCTCGCGCGCAATGTCGATTGTGACCGGCTTTTGTTTGAGGCGGCGTTGCAGTTCGCCGAGCAGCCGGTCGGGCGACACCTCAAATGCGCGCGCGAGGCGCGCGCGACTGCCGAGAACATTTCCGACCAATTCCTGCCGCTCCGGCCCAGCGGCGCGGAACAGCACCGCGCATTTTTTGCCGTCGAGTTCCTGGGCGACATCGGCGAGATCGATCGGCGCGTCGCGAATCTCAAGTTCGTCGGTTCCTGCCAGACCGTCGATGAATGTGCGCAGACGGAAGCGATCGAAGTCGAGATTGGTGGGCTTTGTGCCTTTTGCGGCACTTTTCACGACGGTCATGACGGCGGTCCCTGTGCGTCGGCCATCAAAAGACCAGCGCCGACAGGTTGCAAGCCTGCCATTGCCGTTGACAGCGTCATCACCAGGCCGCCGCGAGGCGGCGAGGCGCGGTGATCGCGATTGCACAGGCACTTTCCCGCCCAAATCTTCGGGATCGCCGGGACAAGCCCGGCGACGACGGAAAGAGCCTAATTCGCCGGCTCAATCACGGCCCGGCATTCGCCAAAGCCGATGCGGGTGAAGCCGGCGCGCTCGCAGAACCCGCGGAAGATGACTTCGTCGCCGTCTTCGAGAAAGGTGCGAGTTTCGCCGTTCGGCAGCGTCAGCGGTTCGCGCCCGCCCTTGGTTAGCTCCAAGAGGCACGCCCAGCTCTCCCTTTCGGGGCCGGATATCGTTCCCGAGCCGAACAGATCGCCGACTTCGAGATTGCAGCCGTTCGAGGTGTGGTGCGCGACCATTTGCGCGACCGTCCAGTATACGTCGGCGAAACTGCCATGGCTCAGCCGGAACGGCGGATCGCTTTGACGCCGCATGCGGTCGGTCAAGACATAGGCCTCCAGTTGGATGTCGAGCCCACCTGTGGCTTGATCGGCAGGCGCATTGAGATGCGGCAGCGGCGCCGGATCGCCTGCCGGTCGTGCGTAGGCCGCGGTGCGGAACGGCGCCAGCGCTTCCGCGGTCACGACCCAGGGCGACACGGTCGTGGCAAAATTCTTGGCGAGGAACGGGCCGAGCGGCTGGTATTCCCACGCCTGGATATCGCGTGCCGACCAGTCGTTGAGCAGACAGAAGCCGAAGATATGCGTGCCTGCCGCGTCGATCGGGACCGGCACGCCCAGCGACGATGGCACACCGACGTAGAAGCCGAGTTCGAGTTCATAGTCGAGGCTGCGGGCCGGACGATAGGCCGGCACCGTTTCAGTGGCCGGTTTCGTCTGCCCGCGCGGGCGGCGCACCGGCGTGCCGCTCACCGTCACCGACGATGGCCGGCTGTGATAGGCGACCGGCACGTACTTATAATTCGGCAGCAGCGGATTGTCGGGACGAAACATTTTTCCGGCATTGGCGGCGTGAAAGATCGACGCGAAAAAATC
>JBGPOB010000211.1:0-6657 GCA_041487815.1 Xanthobacteraceae bacterium
AGGACATAACTGAGCGGAAACTCGCGGAGCGGAATCTCGAGCAAACGCAAAGATTCCTCAACACCATCATTGAGAACACTCCGGCTCCAATCGTTGTCAAGGATCCGGCCACGCAACAATTCGTTCTGGTCAATCGCGCCTACGAGCAATTGATGGGCAGAAGCCGTGAGGATCTGATTGGCAAGACGGTTCGCGATCTTTTTCCCACGCAACAGGCGACGTTCATCATCGAGCAGGATGAATACGCAATTCAGTCCGGCAGCCAGATATTCAAGCACGAATTCTCGCTCGAGACGCCGGGCAATGGCAATCGAACCGTCGCTACAACGCGACTCGTCGTCCGAGACAATGACCACAATCCGGAACATTTAATTGCCGTGATCGAGGACGTCACCGATCGCAAGCGATCGGAAGCGCAGATCGCGCACATGGCGCATCATGACGCGCTAACCGATTTGCCCAATCGGGTGTTGCTGCAGGAGCGATTAAAGGAGGCCTTGCTGAGGGTTCCGCGGGGAGAGTCCTTGGCGGTTTTCTATCTTGACCTCGACCGCTTCAAGACCATCAACGATACTCTCGGTCATTCGATCGGGGATGAACTCTTGAAGGCCGTGGCCGACCGGCTGCGGGGCTGCGCCAGGGAGACGGATACGGTCGCGCGACTAGGGGGCGACGAATTCGCAATCATACAGACGGCGATTGAACAGCCCTCGGACGCGGCGACTTTTGCGAGGCGCATCCGGGATGCCATTACCGAGCCGTACCAGCTCGAGGGCCATCTGATTATTGCCGACGTCAGTATCGGCATTTCCATCGCGCCAGGCGATGCAACCGAGTTAGAGCAGCTGCTGAAAAATGCAGACATGGCGCTCTACGGCGCGAAAGCCGATGGACGTGGAAACTTCCGCTTTTTTGAGCGCGAAATGGATGAGCGCCTAAAGGCACGGCGCATCCTTGAGCTTGAACTACGCAATGCCCTGGCGATTGGCGAGTTCGAGCTGTATTACCAGCCGATCCTCAGCCTGGAACGCGAAGAGGTCACAGGATGCGAAGCGCTGCTTCGCTGGCGTCATCCTGATCGTGGTTTAATTCCGCCGGCCGAATTCATTCCGATCGCGGAAGAGAGTGGCCTGATAATCCCGCTCGGAGACTGGGTGCTCAAGACTGCCTGTGCTGAGGCCGCAACGTGGCCCGATGGCATCAGCGTCGCGGTCAACGTCTCGCCAGTTCAGATCAAGGAGCAGACCTTGGGGCTGGCGGTCATCAGCGCTCTCGCGGCATCTGGCCTCCCAGCCCGCAGGCTGGAGATCGAGATCACAGAAGCAGTGTTGTTGCAGGATAATCAGGCGACCCTTTCCACGTTGCATCAATTGCATGCCCTCGGCGTGCGCATCGCAATGGACGATTTTGGCACGGGTTACTCCTCGCTGAAGTATTTGCGCAGTTTCCCGTTCGACAAGATCAAGATCGATCGGTTGTTTATCAACGATCTTTCGAGCAAAGACGATGTTGTCGCCATCGTGGGTGCGATCGTCAGCCTCGCACGCAGCCTTAAAATGACAACAACCGCCGAAGGCATCGAAACACAAGTGCAACTGGATAGGGTTCGCGCGTTGGGCTGTACCGAAATGCAGGGCTACCTGTTCAGCCACCCAGTGTCTGCGCAAGAAATATCGCGGTTCTTTTCGCAGCATGCTCGGGGTGTCCATGGCGCGGTGAGTGCCGCGTGACCGACTTGATCAATGAAACTTGTAACGCATGTCTGGCGCAAGGCGCCTGCTTGTCGCAGTGCGGCTAGAGACCTACACCTGAGCTACCGCGCGATTATTGAGTTCGACGCGTACTCATCAGTGTCAAATTCGCCCGTAGTCGTGTGTCGGCGCTAAGTCCGTATCTCATTGCGTGCCGGCGCACCGAGGCCAGCAGCTAGTTTTTTTCCATGACCAGGAGCGGACAACGCTCGGCCAGTTCATAGGTTCCGACCGGTATAAAACGCGCGTTGGAGAAATCGGATGGAATAATGGACAGCGCCTGCTGCCGGGTCGGAAAGTTGTAGATTTCAGGAGACGATTTGTAGAAATCAATCGAGTCGATGTCATCACGATTCCAACCGGTTGCGGCGGCAAGCCGGTCTCGGTTGGGAAAAATGGCGTCAAACGCGGCGTGAATCGATTGCACGCTGATGCTTGGATTGGCTTGTCCGGCAACTATCGCCATTGCCAACCTAAATTTGAAATAAACGAAGCTTTGAAGCTCCCCCTGCCACACTGCCTTGCTGACAGCCGCTGTCGTTTCGGTGGCGTCCGGTGTGAGATACATACGGCAAACGAACGTACCGCCGGGCTGCAAAACCCGCCCGATACTATCGTAAAACAATCTCACGCCGTCAGGGAATGCCAATGCATTGATGCTACCGTCGCCGACGCAGGCTGAAAAAGAAGAATCGGCGAATGGAAGCGCGAACCAGTCGCCAACGATTGCCCGTCGCGTAGGCGTATTACCAGGCCATCGACTTCGGACCACAGGCTCGAAACGGTCAACCGCGGTAAGATCAAGACCGATGTCAGCGAGCGCAGGCATGACGGTAAGCGCCAACACGCGCGCGTCCGCGCCAAAAAGTTGCGTCTTAACACCGGCTGCAATCTGCGCATATCTCTGGGTTGACGGCGACTGATAAGGCCGACCCCGATGGATCCAATTCCAGTGGCTCGCGCTCACTGGCGGCATCGGCAAAATTTATGTTGCTTCATAATAAGGTGATAGCGACAGAAGAAATGCCCGTTGCGCATCGCTCCGTCTGTATACAAGTTCAGCATAGCCAGCTATCTACTTTCTTTTGGCACTGAAATAAAATCAAGATTTCAAGTAAATGTGACGTTGGAATTAGGTCATGCCAATTACCTTTTTCGATATTAGATCGAAAAAATACGCAATAAATCGGGCAAGTGGCGGTTCGCAGTACGGGCGAATTCGTTAAGACAAAATTGCGCGCCAAGCTGGACCATCACCAAATAAAATAGGCATCGATCATGCACGACCACATCGAGCGCATGGTCATCAAATTACGCGACGTGCTCGCGGAGACCGAGCGGCTATCGCCGGACAAACTTCGCGTATACCAGGAAAATCTGCTGGCGCCGCTGGTTCAGCACGCGCGCCGCAACGCACCGTTTTACGAACGCCGGCTGGCGCCGCTGTTTGGCGGTGCGGACGTCGACCTTTCGCGGTGGGACGAAGTCCCGATTCTCACGCGCGCCGAGGCGCAGCGTAATACGCAAGCGTTGACCGCGCGGATCGTGCCACCGCACGCCGGCGCCATCGAAGAAGGGGAAACATCCGGGTCTACCGGCCGACCGTTGCGCTACTTGGTCAACGAACTGACCAACGTCGCCAGCCTGGGGGCGACGGATCGCACGTTGCGGTGGTGGGATTTCGACGGCGCCAAGACCATGGCTTCGTTCGTCGCACGCAAAGGCGATGATGCGCGTCCGCCGGAGGGAGCTACCGTAGTGGGTTGGCGCGTGGGGTCCACGGGCTTGCATCATATGATCGATATGTCGGCGGACACGGATACGCGTATCGATTGGCTTCTAGCCCGTCGTCCGCATTATCTCACCACCCATTCCTTCACATTGCTCGGATTAGCCGAGCGGGTACGCGCACGCGGGGTCAATTTGCGCTTCGAACGGATCAATTCGACTTCGACCGTTCTTTCCGATGAGATTCGCAACGTCTGCCAAGAGGTTCTCGGTGCGCGTCCCATCGACCAGTACGGCGCGCGCGAGACCGGGCTGATCGCGTGTGAATGTCCATGGTGTGGACACTACCATATCAATGCTGAATCGATGCTGGTTGAAATTCTCGATCCGCAGGGTCACCCAAGTTTACCCGGCGAGACCGGTCGCGTCGTGCTGACCTCGCTCTACAATTATGCGATGCCGTTCATCCGCTATGAGATCGGCGATTATGCCATCGCCGGGCCCAAGCGCGTCAAGTGTCCGGTGAAATTGCCGGCGCTTGCGCAGATCATGGGACGCTACCGCAACTCCTTCACGCTCCGTGATGGACGCGTTGTCTACCCTTTTGTGCCTATCGCACGGTTGCACGAGTTTATCTCGTTCGCGCAATTTCAGATTGTGCAGACGGACTATGGCGCGATCGAAGTCCGCTATGTTCCGCTCGACCGGTCGCGGGCCGCGGACGCGGCCGGGCTCGAAGCCTGCGTGCGCGAGTTGATCGATGCAAGCTTCAACGTTCGGGCCGTCGCCGTCGACGAAATCCCGCGCTCCGCCTCCGGCAAGTTCGAGGACTATCTCTCGCTGGTACCGCAACAACGTTCTTGAGCGCTGGAAGGGCGCAGGTGATCACGGCTGATTGGCCCCCAGACATGCAAATGCCGGCGAACGGGAACCGCGCTCCGGCATCGCAAATCGAAATTAAGTATTGTAATGAGGCGCTACGGGCCGACCTTGTAGCTGATCCCGACGCGCACCTTTTGCACATCGTCGATTTCCACCCTGCCAATCTGCGGACCGAATCCATGCGGTACATTGAAGCCGCCGAAACTCTCGTAAAGGTATTCAAGGCGGCCAATCCATTTCGGATCGAACATGTATTCGACGCCAAAGCCGACGACCCCGCCGGTCAAGATATTGCTCGCACTCCACGCCGCAACGGTCGGATTTACAGTGAGAGGGCTTCCTGAGACATCAAGTTCGGTAATAATCGAGCTATCGTTCCACTTTGCGCGAATGAAGGCGACGCCGCCGGTGCCGTAGAACAACCACGGACCGCTGATGTATCCAAGCCGGCCGCGAAGTGTTGCCTGCCAAGTCAATTTGAGCGTCGATGTTCTACGGAAGAGGTAACTGTCAAAGTTTTGGTTGTCGAAGACGACCAATTCGGCAGACTGAGTGCTGCTCCCATGCCCGTAAGTAAGGTCGCCTTCGATGCCGACGAGCCACGACGGGTTGATGAGGTGGTTGTAGCCAGCATGCATTCCAACGATGCCGCTGCTGAGGCCATAGTTTTCATTGCGCCCCGGAAAGCTAACCGGAATGGCACCTAAATCAACGTCATACGGCGCGCTTGTGAACGTTCCATCGGCCCAGCGATAGCCGGCATGCGCGCCGACATAAAAGCCCGCCCAACTCGGCATCATCGGCAGCGGAGGCGCGGCGTTCGCTGCCGCGATATCGAAAAGGGTCAGCGACGCAAGGCCGACCAGAAACTTTTGGTTTCTACGCATGTCAAACTCCGCCTCCGGCGAGCAAACGTTCTTTTATTACAATAGGATCGTGCTGTTATCTTCGATCACAGTCAATCCGGCGTTTGTCCCCTGGAATTAATCACTCTGCGGCGTGGCAAAAATGCAACAAGGGTTGCAAGAATTCCGCCTCTGTGCGGAAATCAACCTGCATCGCCGGCTGCCCCGATTTATGCGCCGGGAAAATCCGCAGATGCGAGCTCGCCGGCGTCCGAAAGTGCTTTATTTTCAAACCATTAGCCACCATTGCGTTCACCCGCCTAAGTCGGCGTCAAGGGTTCTAATCCTTTCGCCCGCGCGCAATCTTCTGACGATAAAGCTGGCGTTCAGTAGCCTTCCGCCTTCGCTCCGCGCGCGCGGGTGTCGGCGGCGCCGATAAGGCCTTGCGGCGTCACCGCGATCGAATGCGCGGAACCCGAGGGCGGTCCGACACGCACGCTGTGGCCGCGCGCTTCGAGCGCGCGCACCGTCTCGGCCGGCAGAGTCGGTTCGACCAGCACAAAATCCGGCAGCCATTGATGATGCACGCGCGGCGCGGCCACCGCCTCGGCGATCGGCTTTTTAAAATCGATGACGTTGACGATGATCTGCAGCACCGCGGTGATGATGCGGCTGCCGCCGGGCGCGCCGGTGACGATGACCGGCTTGCCGGCCTTGAGCACGATCGTCGGAGACATCGAGGACAGCGGCCGCTTGTCCGGCCCCGGCGCGTTGGCGGCGGCGCCGACCAGGCCGAAGGCGTTGGGCGCGCCGGGCTTGGCCGCGAAATCGTCGAGCGTGTTGTTGAGCAGGATGCCGGTGCCGTCGGCGACGAGCCCGAGGCCGTAGTTGAAATTGAGCGAATAGGTGTTGGCGACGGCGTTGCCGAACCTGTCCACGATCGAGTAGTGCGTGGTGTTGCCGCCGCCGGCCGCGGCGCTGTTGGGACGCACCTCGCGCGCTGCGCGTGCGTGCTTGGGGTCGATCTCGGCGCGCAATTTTGCGGCATGCGACTTCGAGATCAGGCGCGCCAGTGGAACCTCGACGGCGTCGCTGTCGCCCAGGAATTCGGCGCGGTCGGCATAGGCGAGCTTCATTGCTTCGATCATCACGTGCAGCGCCTGCGGCGCGCCGAAGCCGAGCGCACGCAACGGAAATCCCTCGATGATGTTGAGCATCTCGATGAGATGCGTGCCGCCCGACGACGGCGGCGGCATCGATATGATCTGGTAGCCGCGATAGCTGCCGCGCAACGGCGCGCGTTCGATGGCACGGTATCCCTTGAGGTCGGCAAGCGTCATCACGCCACCCGCAGCGCGCACCGCGGCTGAAATTTTTTGCGCGATCGGTCCATCGTAAAACGCGCGCGCGCCGTCGCGGGCGATCGCTTCGAGCGATGCCGCAAGGTCCTG
>JBGPOB010000212.1:0-6627 GCA_041487815.1 Xanthobacteraceae bacterium
CACGCAGCTCGGCGAGTTTTTGAAGCAGGCGCAGCGCCAGGATTCCACGCGCGGCCTTGATCTTGTATTCTTGACCGTGGGCGCCAACGACATCGATTTTTCCGGCCTCATTGCCGACGTCATCATCGAAGAGGCGTGGTCACGCGCGCTGTTCAAACGCAGCGGAATTTTGGGCAGCGTCGAGGGGTCGCAGGAGGCGCTCGATCAGACGCTGCCCGCCAATTTCGCGAAATTGCGGACCGCGCTGAAGGCGCTCACGCGCGGCGATCTCAGCCGGGTGGTCTATGTGCCCTACGGCCATCCCGTGCTTGGCCCCGACGGCCCCTGCTCCGGCGGCCGCGGCGGTTTTGACGTCCATCCCGCGTTCAATGTCGACGCTACGCGGCTCAATCGCGCCGCAGCATTCGTGCAGGGCCGCTTCCTGCCCGCGCTCAAGGCGCTCGCCACCTGCACCGGCGGCACCCTCTGCGGCGACGCCGTCAAGGACGCCATGACGCTCGCCGACACGCACCAGCCCGCATTCATCGGCCACGGCGTCTGCGCGCGCGCGCCGAGCGATCCGGTGTTCGACAACGAATGCTTCTCCGCCGATGGCGACAGCTTCAAGTCGAGCCTGGTCGCCGCCGCGACCGCACCGATGGCATGCGGGCGCGCGGCGAGTGAGTTCCGTGCCTATGCGCCGCGGGCGCGCTGGATCCGCACCGCCAACGACAGCTATTTCGCGGCCATGACCTATCCGCAGGGTGTGTCGACGGCGCTGCAGCCGAGCGACATTCACGACGCCACCTGGGGCGTGCTGTCGGCGGTCTATGGCGGCGCGGTGCATCCGACGGCGGAAGGCCACGCGGCCATGGCGGATGCGGCGCTGGCCGCGGCGCGCCGCCGGCTCGCGCTGGTGCCGCCGGATGGGGAGGTCGTCACGGTGCCGTTGCCGACGCCAACGGCACCCGGGCCGACGGGCGAGCCCGCGCGCTAGGGCGAGTGGACACCGAATGGCTGGTGTGAGTTTGTGCCGTCGCGAACGGTCTTCCGAAGCTGCCGTCGAGATTTGCTACACCTCGGCCGGCGGCAGCGTCCGACCCCGGATCATGTCCGCCGCCTTCTCCGCGATCATGATGGTCGGGATGTTGGTATTGCCGCTGGGCTCGTCGGGCATCACCGAGGCATCGACCACGCGCAGCCCCTCGATCCCGAGCACGCGCAATTCGGCGTCGACCACGGCCGAAGGCCCGGTACCCATTGCGCAGGTTCCCACCGGGTGGTGGCGGTGGCTGGTGGTGCGGCGCAGGAAACGCCCCAATTCCTCGTCGGTTTTCAGGTTCGCACCCGGCGACAACTCGCCGGCTACGAGATCAGCCAACGGCTTGTGGGTGAACAACTCGCGCGAATAGCGAATGGCACGGATCATGGTGTCGAGATCTGCCGGCTCGCCGAACATGTTGAAGAAGATGCGCGGCTTGTCGCGGGGGTCATCGGAGCGCAGCTTGACCCAGCCGCGCGACTCCGGATGCAGCAAACCGCCGCGCGCGGTGTAGTGGTGGACTGGCGGCTTGGTCAGGCCGGGGAACCACAGTCCGCTATCGAGGCCCAACGTTGTGAAGATGATCTGGATGTCCGGCCGCGCTAGCCCCGGCAGCGAGCGCAGATAAATATTGCCGGCCGTGTTGTTGGTAGCGAACGGGCCTCTCCCGGCGAGCGCCCAGGTCAACACATGACCAACCGCGCGGTCCAGCCGCAAATCACGCGCCGAAGTTTCAGTCCCGCGCGCCTTGAACGCCACTCCGAAATTAGGATGTTCCGACAGGTTCTGGCCGACGCCGGGCAGCTCGTGCTGCACCCTGATGCCGACATCGGCGAGATGGTCAGCCGGGCCGATGCCCGACAACATCAGAAGCTGCGGCGAGTTGTAGGAACCGGCCGAAAGCAGCACCTCGCGTTTCGCATAGACCCAAATCTTTTCCCCGCCGTGCTGGTACTCGACACCGATCGCCCGGCGGTTGTCGAGGAGGATCCGGTTGACCAACGCATGGGTCTGAATGGTCAGATTAGGCCGGCCGCGCGCTTGCGCGAGATGTGTCGCGGCCGTGCTCTGGCGTCGTCCGCGGCCGATGGTCGCCTCGCTTGGGCTGAAGCCTTCCTGATCGGCGCCGTTATGGTCCTCGCAATAAGGGATTCCGGCGGCAGCGGCGGTCTCCGCGAAAACCTCGTCCATCAGCCCGGCGCCTTGCATGCGGGTCACCGCAAGCGGACCGTCGCCACCGTGATAAGGCCCGGCGCCGCGCCAATGCGTCTCCATCTTTTTGAAATAGGGCAGCACATCGGCAAACGACCAGCCCTCCAGTCCGTTTTGCCGCCAGAGATCGTAGTCGACCCGGTTGCCACGAACATGAATCATGCCGTTGATCGATGACGAGCCACCCAGAACTCGGCCTCGATTGATTACGAGGCTGCGGCCATAAAGGGCCGGCTCCGGCTCAGACGCGAATTGCCAGATCAATGGCGGATGTCCCCAGACCTTGGCAAAGGCGAGCGGCATTTTGATCAAGGGATGCCAACCACGGCCGCCTGCTTCCAGCAGCAGGACGCTGATATCGCGGTCCTCGGACAGCCGCGCCGCGAGAACGGCGCCCGCTGATCCGGCGCCGACAATCACGTAGTCATAGGTCTGAAAATTATCCGGCACCCGATCTCGCCCGCTGTCGTTCTTGTTAGGTCCGGAGAGTTGGACCGATGATTAGCCTAACGGTTGCCGATCGCAACCGGCGCAAAGCGATGGCCACCCATCCAGGTTCGTCAATCGCGGACCCAAGGCAGGACGGCGCAATCAGCGCAGTACGTGACCGGCGGCCCCGGCGGAGTTCATGCTCGCAAGCCGCACCCGCGGCGTCGCGCCAGTACCGCCAAGCGCGCACGACGAGCGACACAATAAGCCCTGCGTCAACGGCACGGCTGCGCCGCGGCCCGCGCCCGCGCCTTCCAGAGGCGACCGGGAGCCTGCGCGCTACGCCACCCCCAGCTTCTTCTGCAAACTCGTCGACGACGTCGTGTACTGGAAGATCAGCCGCTTGTCGGGATAGACGTATTTGTACGCCTTCTGCGCCATCAGCGCGGCTTCGTGAAAGCCTGACAGGATAAGCTTGAGCTTGCCGGGATAGGTGTTGATGTCGCCGATGGCGAAGATGCCCGGCACGTTGGTTTCGAACGCGGCGGTGTCGACCGGGATCAATTCGCCCGCAAGCGCGACGCCCCAGTTGGCAACCGGGCCAAGCTTCATGGTCAAGCCGAAGAACGGCAGCAGGACGTCGCACTCGACGGTATAAGGATCGCCCTTGTCCGTCCGCGCATGTGCGCGCGTGATTTGTCCGCCCTCGCCTTCGAGCGAGGTCACCTGTCCGAGCTTGAAGTCCATTTTGCCGGCGGCGACCAGCGCCCGCATCTTGTTGACGCTGTCGGGCGCGGCGCGGAACTGGTCGCGCCGGTGAATCAGCGTCACATGCTTGGCGATCGGCACCAGATTGTTGGTCCAGTCGAGCGCGGAATCGCCGCCGCCGACGATCAGCAGCCGCTTGCCGCGAAACTGGTCCAGCTTGCGCACGGCGTAAAAAACCGACGTGCCCTCGTAGGCCTCGATGCCCGGCACCGGCGGGCGCTTGGGCTGGAACGAACCGCCGCCGGCCGCGATGACGATGATCTTGGCCTCGAACTGCTTGCCCTGATCCGTCGTCACGCGAAACTGCGGATCGCCGATCTTTTCGATGGTCTCGATCATCTCGCCGAGGTGAAACGTCGCGCCGAACGGCTTGATCTGCGCCATCAGCGCATCGGTCAAACCCTGGCCGGTGATGTAGGAAACGGCGGGGATATCGTAGATCGGTTTCTCGGGATAAAGCTCGCCGCACTGGCCGCCGATCTTGTCGAGAATGTCGACGAGATGCGCCTTCATGTCGAGCAATCCAAGCTCGAACACGGCGAAAAGCCCGCACGGGCCGGCACCGATGATCAGCACGTCTGTCTTGATAGGCTCAGCCATTCCTGAAATCCCTGTTGCAGCCAACCGGCTGGTTGCCAGCGCCAATTCGCGCTAGCGTCCCTGGTGCGACGGCGTTCGCAATATCAGACCATCGAGTTCCTGCGTCACGGTAATCTGGCACGCCAGCCGCGACGTTGGCCGCGTATCAAACGCGAAATCGAGTTGGTCTTCTTCCTCCGGCGAAGGCGGATTCAATCGCCCGACCCAAGCTTCATCGACATAGACATGACATGTTGCGCAGCCGCACGCGCCGCCGCATTCGGCGATGATGCTGGTGACGCCGCCCTTGAGCGCGCTTTCCATGACGGTCGATCCGATTTCCGCGTCAAGTTCGTGTCGCTCGCCGTCGTATTCGACAATCGTGATCCTGGGCATGGACGGCCTCGCCGGGTCTCCTAAGGTTAGCAGGAATGCTATTCTCTAGCCGGTGACCGGCCGCCGCCGCAATCGCCAAAATCTACTAAAGCCGGCAATGTTTCGCTGGCAATGTTGCGATCCGGAGAAGAATCATCCGCTAAGCCTGCCGCGCCGGCGTCGTCACAATGAGGCCGTCGAGTGCATCCGTCACCTTGATCTGGCACGACAACCGCGAGTTCGGGCGGACGTCGAACGCGAAGTCGAGCATGTCCTGCTCCATCGGCGACGGCTCGCCCGTTTTCCCGCGCCATTCCTCACGGACGTAAACGTGGCATGTCGCGCAGGCGCAGGCGCCGCCGCATTCCGCCTCGATGCCCGGAACGCCGTTGCGGATAGCCGTTTCCATGACGGTGGCACCGTTTTCGGCCGCGACGGTGCGGGCCACACCGGCGTTATCGATAAAGGTGATGCTCGGCATGAAAATTCGGCGGGATCGTCAACGCTGAAACTTGAGATCGGAATTTGGGCGCGCCGCCCATGCGGCTTCTATATCGGCCGCAACCCGGGTGCGCCAGCCAGTGCCGACCTTGCATTCGCGATATTCCCGCGGCGCAGTGGCGTGTCAGGCGACCCGCAGCAGCGCGCCAATCGCGGCCCGCGCCTCGTCAACGGCACCGCGCAATGCGGCAAGTGCGGGCTCGGTATCGCCGGAATTGGCCACGATACGCTCCAAATTCTCGGCGGCGTGCGCCACTCTCCAGGCGCCGATTCCGCGCGCGGACCCTTTGAGCGTATGGGCGAGCGCCTGACGGCACTCCGCCGAAGCAGCCCCCATCCGGTCCAGCAGCATGGTCGACTGGCGGTCGAACAGGCGCAGCACCTCGGCCTCAAGGCTGTGATCGCCAAGCGTCATGCGAAAGAGATGGGCCTGGTCGATTGCCTCGTCCGGCACCAACGATGGCGATTCCACCTTGGCGGTGTCATGGAAGTTCAACATTGACGCAATCCCCGGGGGTCTGTTGCAGCCCACCTTGTGGCCGCAGACCTTGCACGGGCCCGGCAAAGACCGGGTAAACTCGGCCCCGCAAAAGCAATGCAGTGTAAAAAAAGCATGAGCCGGCCTTGAGGATGCCATTTTCTTGACCCGCTACCATCGCGGCGTGCCTCATTCCGGGACACGACCGGCCAGGGCGGCCCAGGCGCCACATTAACGATGATTAAAAAGAGGTTACCGAAGCCGTTCTTTTCGCGGTTACAAATGGATAGGATTAATGGTCGGCATGGGGGAGTCCGGCGGGTGATGCGGGACTTTTCCATTGGCAGGACATTGTGAGCTTCACCGCCCGCGCCGCGGCCTCGGCTTTCGGGGCCGCCAGACTGTGACGGCGTAACGACGCGAGACGACGGAAATGGCCAACAGCCCCCGCATATCCAAGGATCCCATCGAGCGGACCCTTTCAGCGATCGAGACCCAGAAGGCCATGTCGGCCATCGAGGATGCGATCAGCTTGCGCGAACCTGACCCGCCGGCGGCACCGCGCAGGGGTGGCGCAGGCGCCAGCGAGCGAACCGAGCCAACGCGCCGTGGGCGCGCCCCGCGGGTCGATCCCGACGACAACCGGGCATCCGGTCGTGCGGCCATCGCGGCTGCCGACGCCGATGCCACGCGCCTCGCCGCCAATGATGACCGCGAAAGCGTCGGCCAGATCCTGCGCGCGCTGCAGCGTCGCCCTTCCAAAATGCCGTTCCTCGTTGCGTGGCTGTTCACGGCCGCCTGGGCGATCTTTTTCGCAGGGCTCGTGTTCGGCACCTACGCTTCCGAAATCCGCGAGCTTCTCGGCCAGACGACAACCTCGGTCCCGCTTGTCATCGGCCTGATCGCCGGCTTTTTCGCTCCGGTGGTGTTGTTTTTCTTCCTTGCGACCATGCTGTCGCGGGCGCAGGAGCTGCGCATCGTCGGCCAGTCGATGGCTGAAATCGCGATCCGTCTCGCCGAACCGGAAACCGTAGCGCGTGACTCGGTCGTGAGCGTCGGGCAGGCAGTACGCCGCGAGGTCGCCGCCATCGGCGATGGCGTGGAACGCGTGCTGGCACGCGCCTCCGAACTCGAAGGGCTCGTCAACGACGAAGTCGCCGCGCTTGAACGCGCCTATTCCGACAACGAAACGCGCATGCGCGGTCTCATCGACGGCATCGTGACCCAGCGTGAAGCGCTGGTCGGTCATGCCGAACAGGTCCGC
>JBGPOB010000213.1:0-6590 GCA_041487815.1 Xanthobacteraceae bacterium
GGGCGTTCGAATTATTGCCGAGGAATCTGCCGACGTGTCGCCGGTCAACTTTGTCGGCGAGCGCTTCGTGTTGGTCGATCCACTCGACGGAACGCGGGAATTCATCGATGGCCGCGACGAGTTCACGGTCAACATCGCGATGATCGAGAGCGGCGTGCCGGTTGCCGGATGCGTATACGCCCCTGCCCTGCAATGGCTCTACGTCGCGGGCGCGCAGGCCTGGCGTTGCAAGGTTCGACCCGGCGCGACCGTGCCGTCGCTGGACAGCATGCCTTTGATTGCGGTCGCGCTCTATTCTGCCGCCGGGTATCGAGCTGTCGTGAGCCGCTCGCACCTCGATCCCGAATCCGAAGCCATGCTCGACCGACTGAACATCACGGCACGACGGGCGGTCGGATCGTCGTTCAAATTCTGTCTGATCGCCCAGGGCGATGCCGACCTCTATCCGAGACTCGGCCCGACCATGGAATGGGATACCGCGGCAGGCCACGCCGTTCTGGCGGCCGCCGGGGGCCGCGTGGCTGCGCGCGATGGCAAGCCCTTGCGCTACGGCAAGCCCGGCTTTCGCAATGATGGATTTGTGGCGTGGGGCGGAGCGCCGCCGTCGTGACTTTAATCGCTCGGCGGCTAGAGCATGATGCGGAAAATCTGCTGACTTTTCCGATGAGATCATGCGCAGGAATAATTAAATTGCAGGCCCAGGCGATACCACTGAAACGGCTGTGCGCTGAATGGTGGGCGCGACAGGGATCGAACCTGTGACCCCCTCCATGTCAAGGAGGTGCTCTCCCGCTGAGCTACGCGCCCGTATGGTGGAAAGTTCCGTATATCGGCTCGACGGCGAGGCGGCAAGCGGCGCCGATGCTTCAGGCAGCAAGCGGCGCCGATGCTTCAGGCAACAAGCATTTTCTGGACCTCATTGACGAGGTCACGCAGATGGAAAGGCTTCGAGAGCACTTTCGCATGCTTCGGCGCTGTCGAATCCGGGTTGAGCGCGACCGCGGCAAAGCCGGTGATGAACATAATCTTGATGTCGGGATCAAGTTCGGCGGCGCGGCGCGCCAATTCGATGCCATCCATTTCCGGCATCACGATGTCGGTCAGAAGCAGCTCGAACGGCTCCTCGCGCAGGCGCTGATAGGCTGACAGCCCGTTGTCATAGGAAGTGACGTTGAACCCGGCATTTTGCAGCGCCTTCACGAGAAAGCGGCGCATGTCGGTGTCGTCTTCGGCCAGCAGAATCTTTGACATTGTGCGGCTCTTCCAGCCCGGCTACGCGGAACCATGAAGCCGCCGCCTCAAGCCCCACCCTTGACCCAATCCACGATTACTAAGCCAGATATCCGGTAAATACGAGGTGAACTCCGCCTTTCGACGGCGTTGCTCGTTTGGCAAACCCGTGTCATGGCTAGCGAGCCGTAAAGTGCTAAGAAATCGTTGCTGCGGGCCACTGCCGCGGCTTCCCGTTAGGATCCACTTCAGGTTTGATAGGCAGTAAGTTGGGCTAGCTACATCCATGAGCGAATGCCGCGACGAACTTGAAAAGCCTTTTGAAGTGCTCGAGCCGGCGCAGCCGCGCGGGGCAGTCATATTCAATTCACCCCATAGCGGCAGCATCTATCCGCGCGCCTTCCTGGCCACTGCCCAGCTTGACCTTGCGACATTGCGACGCTCGGAAGATACGTTTGTCGACGAGCTTTTTGCCGGCGTGGTGCCTAGCGGCCACCCGCTGATGCGCGCGCATTTCCCGCGCTGCTACGTCGACGTCAACCGCGAGCCTTATGAGCTTGACCCGCGGATGTTCGACGGCCGTCTGCCGTCCTTCGCCAATACACGTTCAATGCGGGTCGCGGGCGGCCTGGGTACCGTCGCACGGGTCGTCGGCGATGCGCAGGAGATTTACGACCAGCGCATCTCGGTCGACGACGCGCTTCGCCGCATCGAGGGGCTGTATAAGCCCTATCATCGAGCGCTTCGGCGCGTGGTCACCCGCGTACACCGCGACTTTGGATCGGCCGTGCTCGTGGACTGCCATTCCATGCCATCAGCCGCCGGTAGCAGGGACGAGCGGCCGCGGGCCGATTTCGTTGTGGGCGACCGCTACGGGACGAGTTGCGTCGGGGCAATTTCGGACGCGGTCGAGGCGGCGCTGACCGGGCTTGGCTATTCGGTGAGCCGAAACAAGCCCTACGCCGGAGGCTTCATCACGGAACACTACGGCAATCCCTCGGCCGGGCTGCATGCAATTCAGCTCGAGATCAACCGCGCGCTCTATATGGACGAACGGCGCTATGAGCATTCCGAAGCCTTTGCCGGTGTCGCGGCGGACATGGTGGTCTTGGCCGACCGGCTTGGGGCGGTTCCGCTCGCTGAGCTACGGCCATACCGGACCGCCGCCGAGTAGCGACCCTACGGCGTCCGGACGCTGTTCTTGCCAGCAAAAAAATTGGGCCGCTCGTGGAGCGGCCCAAGTCTAGGGAGGAAACGCCCAAGGAGGGCGGCAGTACTCCGAGTCATCGAAATACTGCACTGCAACAATATGTCATTGCGTCGCACAAAATGCAAGACGGGAATTTGCCTGTCCACGACTGGCGGCCATTCCAAAATCGCTTGTTAGTAATAATTTACCATCATGCAAATAGGCGTCTCGGATACGGATTTAGCCCCTCACGGAGATCGCGCTGGCCGCGGCGGTGACTACCGGCTGGATTGCAAGCGCAGGTTTGCTACGCCGGCCGCGGCGGAAACAGTGCCGTCCCGTTGCCGATCGCCGCCAACGCACGAACGCACGGGCAGCGGCACATTCTGGGAATGCGGCCACAGCCGCCCCGCGGCATCCAGATACGGAGGCGGCGAGTCCGCCATTGTCGCGGTGCCGACTCTTCTATACGAGGCGACGCACGGCGGTGGGGATTGCGGCATGACGGCAGTGGATTTTTCCGCGTTCATTGACCGGCTCGCGGATGTCTCGGGCGATGCGATCAGACCGTATTTCCGCACCTCCCTCAGCGTCGAAAACAAGAGCGGCAATTCATCCTTCGATCCCGTCACCGCTGCGGATCGCGCGGCCGAAACGGCAATGCGTGCGCTGATCCGAAGCACCTTTCCGGCGCATGGGATCGTCGGCGAGGAGTTTGGAGACGAGCATCCTGACGCTGAATACGTCTGGGTGCTAGATCCGATCGACGGCACTAAATCGTTCATCAGCGGCATGCCGGCGTGGGGGACATTGATCGCGCTGATGCGCGCGGGCGATCCGGTCTATGGGCTGATGCATCAACCCTTCATCCATGAGCGTTTCTCCGGCGACGGAGCGAAGGCACGTTACCGCGGCCCGGCCGGCGAACGCACCCTGAGGGTACGGCAATGTGCGGCGCTCGCGGACGCCGTGGTATTCACCACCAGCCCACTCCTGATGAATGCCAAGGATCGCAAGACATTTGGCAAGGTCGAGCGCGCGGCAAAGCTCTCGCGCTATGGCGGCGATTGTTATGCCTATTGCATGGTCGCGGCGGGCCACATCGATCTCGTCATCGAGACCGGCATCAAGCCGCATGATATCGCGGCGCTGATCCCGATCATAAACGGCGCTGGCGGCATCGTAACGACCTGGGAAGGCGAACGTGCCGAACGCGGTGGACGTATCGTCGCCGCTGGCGATCGCCGCGTGCATGCCGCAGCGATGCGAGTGCTAGAATCTGACTGACCCGATTTGAATCGGCTTGCCCGGCCGACATTTTTTATTTTGGGTATGATCTTGTCCGAAAAGTCGTGCAACTTTTCGGGATCGCACCCTAACCGAACAGCGGCGTGCCCGGCACGAACGCGTCGAACGCCGCCCAGAACTGCTGGCGGAAGGCGTCCTGCTCCATCAGGATTTCATGCTGCGCGCCGGCGATGATCAAATGCGAGCCGGCGCGCAAGTGAATGGCGAACTCCTCGATCGCGGGCGTCGATGTGACCCTGTCGCGGCCGGCTGCGACAATGAGGATCGGCTGGCGGATGCCGCCGGCATAGCCTGGCTTAGCGAATTCCGCCATCGTCCTGAATGCGGCGTCGGCCCAAGCGACCGTCGGTGCGCCGAGCCCCAATGCCGGCTCCGCTTCCAGAACCGCCGCGGTGCGCGCATACCGCACTGGATCCGAGGTAAAGAGATTTCCGACGAACGGCTGCGAGGCCAGAACGGTCGAGTTCCCTCCCGGAATATACATCGACCCGAGCCCCAGAAATCGCAGCGTTCGCCCCAACGCCACCGAAATTGCGCCGAACGGCACCTGCGCCAGCCGGATCAGCGGGGCGGAAAATACCATGCGATCGAACCAGCGTTCGCCGCGCGCGGCCGCACGCAGCAACACCGCGGTGCCGGTGGAATGCGCCAGCGCGAAAAACGGCGGCGGACAATCGGGTAGCACGATTTCCTTGATGAACGCCGCGAGGTCGGTGTCGTATTGCGAAAAATTTTCGATATGGCCCTTGCGCGGATCGGACAAGGCGCGGTCCGACAGACCCTGGCCACGCCAATCAAGCGTGGCGACTGCGAACCCGCGCGCCCGCAAGTCGCGCACCATCTCAAAATATTTTTCAATGAATTCGGTGCGGCCGTGGAAGATGCAAACCGTGCCCTTGCGGCCCGGCGGCGGCGCCCAGCGGGCGGTCCGCAACGTGACGCCGTCAGGCGTCTTCAACATCGAGAGCACCGCACCATCGGGCACCGGATTGGCGGGTACTGAGACAAGTTTCATGACGGGGAAATCTTTCGGTCCGGCGCTTATACCAGTCTGAAGCTTCGATCCACCGGGGCATCCACAGCGAGCTAGATTCGCATTTAAGAACAGCTCTTTAGATCGGATCATTGCCCTGCCGTCGTCCCCTTGCGGCGATCGCCGGGCGTTCCCATCTAGAGCGCGCGCAGGTAATTGGCTGCGCGCTAAACCGGTCCGGCCCTTTGGGCGGACCTACCCACATGTCGCTCAACTGAACGAGGATATGCCATGCGAACTTTTGATCTTGCTCCCCTCTATCGATCGACCGTTGGCTTTGACCGGCTGTTTTCCATGTTCGACAATGCCGCTGGCTACGACGCCGCGCCCGGTTATCCGCCCTACAATATCGAACGCACCGGCGAGAATGCCTACCGCATCTCCATTGCGGTGGCCGGCTTCGCCGAATCCGAAATCTCGATCGTCGCCAAGGAAAACACGCTGACGATCAAGGGCGAGAAGCAGGCCAAGGTCGACGAAAAGAATGGCGAAGTGCTCTACCAGGGCATCGCCGCGCGGGCCTTCGAGCGCGCGTTCCAACTCGCCGAACATGTCGAGGTCAAGGGCGCTTCGCTGGAGAATGGATTGCTGCACGTCGATCTCGTGCGCGAGGTTCCCGAGGCGAAGAAGCCACGCCAGATTACGATCGGCAACGGCAAATCGAAGGTATTTGAGGCCAAGGCGGCGTAACGGAACAGCCACCGCCAAACGATGGAGCGCCCCGGAATTCCGGGGCGCTTTTTTTGTCGGACTGTTTGAGATCGTAGCTTTTGGATGGGACCCGTTTTTGGATTGGACCCGTTTCACGTCGGCAGGCGCTATTTTGGTTCCAGCCCCGCGGCTTTCGCGACCTCGCGCCAGCGCGCAACTTCGGTTTCGATCAGCCTGCTGAATTCCTCCGGCGTGGAAAGGTTTGCGAGCGCGCCGGCGCCATCAAGCTGCTTCCTCACGCTCTCGCGCGACAGCACCTGCGCGAGCGCCTTCTGCATCTTGGCAACGACGTCGGGTGAGACCCCTGCCGGGAAAACCAGCCCGTACCACCCCAGCACCTCAAACCCGGGAATTCCGGATTCGATCACCGTTGGCACGTTCGGCAGCGTCGGCCAGCGTTTCGGGGTCGCGACGGCAATGATCTTCAGTTCGCCCGCCTCGACCTGTCCGCGCACCGCGTGCGCAAGATCCACTGCGTAACTGATGTCATTGCGCAACAACGCCGTCACCACTTCGGGAGTGGTACGAAACGTCACGTTCTGGGCCTTGATGCCGGCACGCTGCCGAAACAGCTCGGCGGTAAGATGCTGGGTCGAACCCATGCCGACGGTGCCGTAGTTGAGCTTGCCGCCTTCCTTGTTCACGGCCTCGATCAAGCCCTTGATGTCGTTGGCGGGAAAATCCTTTTTCGCGACGATCACAAACGCCGAATTCGCAACGATGCCGATCGGCGTGAAATCCTTCACCGCGTTATAAGGCACCGCCTTCATCATGACGGCCGACACCGTATGGCCGGCACTGATCATGAGCGCGTCATAGCCATCCTTCGGGCCGCGCGCGATGATGTCGCCGGCAATGCTGCCTCCGGCGCCCGGCTTGTTCTCAACGACGATCCGTTGCCCAAGCACTTCCGCCAACGGGTCGGCGACAATGCGGGTCACAACATCGGTGCCGCCGCCGGCGCCGAATCCAACCATGACGCGGATCGGCCGATTTGGCCAATCCTGAGCCGCGAGCGGTGAGATCGCCGAGATCAATCCGAGCAATGCCGCCGCAGCGACGTCTGCCCGCAACAAGAATGACGCGCTCATGACCATCCCCTTGCGTTCCCGCCGTTAA
>JBGPOB010000214.1:0-6542 GCA_041487815.1 Xanthobacteraceae bacterium
CGCCATGACCGACAAACTCGCCGAACTGTTCGAAGAAAATGCACCGGCACCGCGTCGCGCGCCGGTACGCCGGCGGCGGCTCCTGCATTGATGGGCGCTTGGATTGCTGCTCGCGCCTGGATTGCTGCGCGGACGCGGACGTTGGCGCGATACGCGCTTGCCACTGTGGCGCTGATGCTTCCGGCGCTGGCGCAGACGCCGCCGCCTGCCGCGTCGCGCCTTGCCCAGCCTCCGGTCCGCATTGAAATCGCCGCCCGCCCGATTGAAACGTTCGAGCCCGGCGATGTGACGCGGCGGCGCTTCGGCGCGCTGGAGTTTCGCGGCGGCCTCGAACTCACCTCGCGCCACAAAGATTTTGGCGGCATCTCCGGGCTACGGGTTTTTCCCGACGGCGAGCGGTTCATCGCGTTGTCGGACAAAGGCCGCTGGCTGCGTGGAACAATTGTCTATCAAGGCCAGCGCCCGGTCGGCATTGCGAACGCGGAAATGGCGCCGATGCTGGGGCCGGATGGCCGCCCGCTCGCCGCGCGCGGCTGGTACGACACCGAGTCGCTGGCTGAAGACCGCGGCACGATTTACGTCGGGATCGAGCGCGTCAATCGGATCGTGCGCTTCGACTATGCCCGCTCGGGGCTGGCGGCGCGCGGCCAGCCGATTCCGGTCCCGCCCGCGATCGCGCAATTGCCCAACAACAAGGGGCTCGAATGCCTCGCGGTGATTCCGCAGGGGTTGCCCGGTGCCGGCACGCTGATCGCGGTCTCGGAGCGCGGCCTCGATGCCGCCGGCAACCTCAAGGCGTTTCTGATCGGCGGCGCAATGCCTGGAGAATTTTCGATCGTGCGCAGCGATGACTTCGACGTGTCCGATTGCGCGATCGCGCCGACCGGCGACCTGTTGCTGCTGGAACGCCGGTTTTCATGGACCGCGGGCGTCGCGATGCGGCTACGTCGCGTTGAACTTTCAATGCTGGCGCCTGGCGCGCGCGTGGACGGAACGATCTTGGTGTTCGCCGACATGGGTTATCAGATCGACAACATGGAGGCGCTTGCGGTTCACCGCGACCGCAACGGCGAAATCGTGCTGACAATGATTTCGGACGACAATTTTTCAGCATTGCAGCGGACTGTGTTGCTGCAATTCACGCTCGTCGCGGATTAGTCCAGATCGTTTCCGGCGATAACGACGCCGAACTTGTCAGCCCACTACCGCGCGCTTCTTGACAACCTGGCGTTTGAGCTCGAGCGCCTTCGGCGACAGTTCAGCGTCCTTCGCCTTGATCAGAAAGGCGTCGAGGCCGCCGCGATGGTCGACCGTCCTGATCGCATTGGCCGAGATCCGCAGGCGCACCGAGCGGTCGAGTGCGTCCGAAATCATCGTCACATTGAACAGGTTCGGAAAAAACCGTCGTTTGGTTTTGATGTTCGAATGGCTCACCTTGTTGCCGACGAGAGCCCGCTTGCCGGTGAGATCGCAACGCCGCGACATGGAAACCTCTAATTCTGGAAACCGCGATTGGTGGCGTTCATCCGCGCGCCGACTTCGCGCTGCCGGCCTGGCGCAAGATCGTATCGCAAGCGCGCGATCAGTAAAAGTGGATACCGGTTTTGCATTCGACCTACCTTCGCCCGCCGAAGCGGGCTTCGCGTAGGCGGGTCGCGCGCAAATCTTATAAATTGGCGCATGATCTTTTCGGCGAACCGGTTCCCGCTCCGCCGGGTCATGCGCCCACCCGTGCCAAATGGACCGCGGACGTATAGAGAGCATGGCGGAATGCGTCAAGGCAGCCGCAGCGCTGCTGTCGTCCCTGACGTCCGGGTGTTAAACATTTCATTGTGCTGATATTTTCCGGGTCGATGCGGCGTGAACAAGGCTTCCTCACAATCGACGCAATCGGGGATGAAATGACCGTCGCCATGCTGCGAAATTCATTGCAAACAGCGCTTTATGCCGTCCTGGCGGCAGCGCTGGCGACTTGTCTCGGGGCCGACCTGGTCCGCTCCGCGCACGCGCAAGGCAGGCTCGACGCGAGCTACACGGCGTCGCTTGCGGGCATCACCCTTGGCAAGGGCGGCTGGGTCGTCGACGTTCGCGACGATCAATACACCGCCGCGGCGAGCGGCGTGACCACGGGATTGCTGCGCGTGTTCGCGAGCGGGCAGGGCACGGGCTTGACGCGGGGCTATGTCAGCAACGGCACGCTGGTGCCCTCGACTTACGAAGCCACGATCACCGCCGACAAGAAAAGCGAAGACCTGCACATGCGGTTGCTGGGCGGCATCGTCAAGGATCTCAGCATCGATCCCGAGCCGACGCCCAACCCGAACCGCATTCCGGTCACGGAGGCGCATATCCGCGGCGTCACCGACCCGATGACGGCATCGATCGTGCGTGTACCCGGCACCGGGGCTGCAGTGGCGGCCGAAGCGTGCAACCGCACGACGGCGATCTTCGACGGGCGGCTGCGTTACGACCTCACGCTTGCGTTCAAGCGGTTCGAGACCGTCAAGGCTGACAAGGGCTACGCCGGACCGGCGGCGGTGTGCGCGATCTATTTCCTGCCGATTGCCGGCTACGTACCCAACCGGCCGGCGATTAAATACCTGACCGAGCAGCGCGAGATGGAAGTCTGGCTGGCGCCCATCGCCGGTACGCGGCTGGTGGTGCCGTTCCGTATCGCGATCCCGACGCCGCTTGGCATGAGCGCGCTGCACGCAAACCAATTCATCTCAATCGGGTCGCCGCCGCGTCCGACCGCGACCAGTATCAAGGGCCAGTAGGCGGCAACCGAGCGTCGATTGGGTGACGATTCAGCCTTGACTCGTGGGCGCGTCCGTGGTCGCAGCCGCGGTTAAGGATTGGCGGTCCAAACGGCCGCATGATATGCGTCGGACTCACCCCATCTTGTGTTTCGAACTGCATCGATCGCGAGATGTCGCGGTGAACGAATGCCGACAGACTGCGAGTCAGCGATTCGGGCGCGATTCGTTCGAGACTCGTTCCCGGCGGTTAATGCGGACGTGACTTAGACCACTCTAACCGTCACATTGTGAAACAAGAGTACGGCGCCGAGGGCGCTTTTGGGCTCCCGCCGGTGCCAGGATCGTCGATGACCGTTGCATTTTCCAATCAGACGCGCGATGCGCGCGCGCCCGGCGCCGGCGTCACCGCCGTGCTCGGCCCAACCAACACTGGCAAGACCCACCTCGCGATTGAGCGCATGCTCGCCCATTCGTCGGGCCTGATCGGGCTGCCGCTGCGGCTATTGGCGCGGGAGGTCTACAACACGTGCGTCGAACGGGTTGGCGCGGAGGCGGTCGCGCTCGTCACCGGCGAGGAAAAGATCAAGCCGCCCAATCCGCGCTTCTGGGTTGCGACAGTCGAAGCCATGCCGCGCGACCTCGATGTCGCGTTCCTCGCCATCGACGAAGTGCAGCTGTGCGCCGATCTTGATCGCGGACACGTGTTCACCGACCGCCTGCTCAACCGCCGGGGGCGTGAAGAGACGCTGCTCCTTGGCGCCGCCACCATGCGGCCGATGGTCGAAAAGCTTTTGCCGGGCGCCAACATTCTCAGCCGGCCGCGGCTGTCGATGCTGACGTTTTCGGGCGAAAAGAAGATCACCCGCCTGCCGCGTCGCTCCGCCATCGTCGCGTTCTCGGCGGAGGAAGTCTATGCGATCGCCGAATTGATCCGTCGCCAGCGTGGCGGCGCGGCGGTGGTCCTTGGCGCGCTGTCGCCGCGCACGCGCAACGCGCAGGTCGCCCTTTATGAATCGGGTGACGTCGACTATCTCGTCGCCACCGATGCCATCGGCATGGGGCTTAATCTCGATATCGATCACGTCGCTTTCGCATCCGATCGAAAGTTCGACGGCTATCAGTTCCGCAAGCTCAATCCGGTCGAATTCGCGCAGATCGCCGGCCGTGCCGGGCGCCACATGCGCGACGGCACATTCGGAACCACCGGGCGCTGTCCGCCCTTCGAAGACGATCTGGTGCGCGCACTCGAAAATCATACGTTTGAGCCGGTGAAGGTGTTGCAATGGCGCAACGCGAACCTGGATTTTTCTTCGCTCGGGGCACTGGCGGCCTCGCTGGCGCTGCCGCCGCAGCAAGCGGGGTTGACGCGCGCGCCGTCGGCGGAGGATGTGCTGGTGCTCGAACACGCCGCACGCGACGATGCGGTGCGCGCGCTGGCACTCGATCGCGTCGCGATCGAGCGACTGTGGGACATTTGTCAGGTCCCCGACTACCGGAAGATTTCGCCATCCGCGCATGCGGAACTTGTCACGACCCTCTATGGTTTTCTGGCGAGACAGAGTAAAATTCCCGATGATTGGTTTTCTCTTCAGATTGCGCAGGCCGATCACACCGATGGCGGCATCGATACGCTGTCGGCCCGCATCGCCCATATCAGGACCTGGACCTTTGTCGCGAACCGGCCGGACTGGCTCCAAGACCCGGAACATTGGCAAGGCGTTGCACGCGGCGTCGAAGACCGGCTGTCGGATGCGCTGCACGAACGCCTGGCTGAGCGGTTCGTCGACCGTCGCACCAGCGTGTTGATGCGGCGCCTAAAAGAAAACACGATGCTCGAAACCGAAATTAGCAAGACTGGCGACGTGGTTGTTGAAGGCCATTCCATCGGACGGCTGGAAGGCTTCCGCTTCGCCCCCGATGCTTCGGCGGGCGGATCGGAGGCGAAAACGCTCACCGGCGCCGCGCAAAAGGCGCTGGCCGGCGAAATCGAGACGCGCGCGACGCGATTGTCGCAGGCGCCGGATTCCCAATTCGTGCTGACATCGGACGGCGCCATCCGCTGGGTCGGCGAAGCCGTCGCCAAACTCGCTGCCGGCGACAACGTGGTGCGTCCGCGCGTGCGCATCATCGCGGACGAGCATCTATCCGGGGCTTCGCAGGAGGCGGTGCAGACGCGGCTCGATCTTTGGACGCGCACGCATATCGAGCGCGCCCTCAACGCGCTGTTTGTGCTGGGAGCGGCGGAAGACATCATCGGCATCGCGCGCGGGATTGCCTACCAGATCGTCGAGGCCTTGGGCGTGCTGGATCGTTCGCAAGTCGCGCAGGACGTCAAATCGCTCGACCAGCCGGCGCGCGCGACGCTGCGCGGCCACGGCGTGCGGTTCGGCGCCTATCACCTGTATTTGCCCGGCCTGCTCAAGCCCGGTCCGCGCGCGCTGGCGGCGCAGCTTTGGGCGCTCAAGTACGGCGGGCCGGAGCTCAAGGGGCTCGACGACCTGCAGCGGCTTGCGTCGAGCGGGCGCACATCATTTTCGGTCGACAAGGATGTGCCGAAGGCGCTCGTGCGCACGCTTGGCTATCGCGTTTGCGGCGAGCGCGCGGTGCGCGTCGATATTCTCGAACGGCTGGCCGATCTCATCCGGCCCGCGATCGCGTGGCGCGGCATGGCCGCGACACCAAAGCCTGCCGGCGCGTTCAGCGGCGGCAATTTTGCCGTGACGCAGGCGATGACGTCGCTCACCGGCTCCTCGGGCGAGGATTTCGCCTCGGTCCTGCGCTCGCTCGGCTACCGCATGGAGCGGCGCCCGAAACCGCCGGAGCGGCCGGAACCGCCGCCGTCGGAGACCGCTCCGGCCACGGATACGACCACGGAACCTGGCGCGCCGGCCGCAGCCGATGCCGCGCCGGAGCGGTCCGATGGCGGTTCCGCTCCTGCAAGCGAGACCGCGATGTCGTCTGATGCGCCTGCGCACGCCGAAAAGTACGGCGAGGTATTGTCGTCCGTTGAACCCGCGGCTGCGGACGCAGCCGCGGATGCTGGCGCGCCAGCCTTGGCCGATGCCGCGCCAGAGCAGCCCGATGGCGGTGTGGCGCCTGCAAGCGAGGCGGCGGCGTCGCCGGATGCGGATGCGCTGGCGCTCGGTGAGCCGTCCGACTTTTCAGCAACGCCTGGCGAAACGCCCGTCGATCAATCGAAGTCCGCCGCGCCGGCCGCGCCGGGTTTGGCCGAACCCGAAATGATCGAAGTCTGGCGGCCAGGCGGCCGCTCCGAGGAACGCCGTCCGCACCGCCACCGGTCGGCGCGCAAGCGCGACAGCGAAATGGCCAAGGCGGCCGAACCCGCGCCGGATGCAGCGGCGGGTGCCGCGCCCTCCGCCGACGCCGCTACGCTCTCCGCGAACGCCGCCGCGCAGCCGGGCGAACTGCAAAATCCGGAGCGGCGCCACGGTCGGCGCCGCGATCGCGACGCCGGGCCGGCGCGCGGGGACCAGCCGGAGCGCGGCGAACGCGCCGCGCTCGAGGGGCGCAAGCACGGCGACCGCGGCAAGCGGCCGGAGGCGGAGGACGGCCGCGAGCGCCGCCCACGCCGCGACCGGCGTGAGCGCAGCGACCGCGACCGCAACGACAATCGCCCGGCGCGCGAATGGTCGTCGGCGCGCGAGCACCGCAACGAACCCGACCCGAATTCGCCATTTGCGAAACTCGCCGCACTCAAGGCGCAGCTTGAGGCCAAGGATCAGTAGGCGATGGCGTCAGCCGATGCGCGGCTGGTGAAGCACG
>JBGPOB010000215.1:0-6534 GCA_041487815.1 Xanthobacteraceae bacterium
GATGCTGCGCGGCAATTGCTCGAACAGCTCCAGCAGATGCTCGAAAACCTGCAGATGGCGCGGCCCGGCGGCGACATGGGCGACATGGACGACGACATGATGTCGGCGCTCGACGAACTCGGCGACATGATCCGCAAACAACAGCAATTGCGCGACCGCACGTTCCGCCAGGGCCAGGAACAGCGGCGCCAGCGTGGCCAGCAAGGCCAACCGGGCGACAAGGATCAGTTCGGCGAACTGCGCCAGGACCAGCAGGCGCTGCGCGACCAGCTCAAGAAACTTCTGGAAGACCTCAAGAAGCGCGGCCTCGGGCAGAACCAGCCCGGCCAGAACGGCGACCTCGACTCACTCGGCCGGGCGGGCGACGCCATGGGCGATGCCGAGGGCGCGCTCGGCGACGGCAATGCCGATGGCGCCGTCGATGGGCAGGGCCGTGCGCTCGAAGCCTTGCGCCGCGGCGCGCAGGCGCTGGCCCAGCAGATGCAGGAACAATTCGGGCTCGGTCCGGGACCGGGACAGCCGGGCCGCACTGGTCCGGCACGGGCCCAGCAGGATACCGATCCGCTCGGGCGGCCGTTGCGTGGGCGCGATCTCGGCGACGATACCCACGTCAAGGTTCCGAACGAAATCGATGTGCAGCGCGCGCGCCGCGTGCTCGAGGAACTGCGCCGCCGCCTCGCCGATCCGCTGCGGCCGCGGATCGAGCTCGACTATATCGAGCGGCTCCTGAAGGATTTTTGATCCTTGCGAAGGCGGTGCCGGAGTGCGCTGCCGGCGTGCGCGCGGTTCAGAACAGCGGCGGCGCGCGGCCGATCGGTAGCGGCCCCAGAAAGATCGCCCCGTCGGAAAACCGCAGCGGCAGGCTGACGGCCTTGCGGCCCTCCAAATCGCGCGGCTCGCCCAGCGCCGCAATGCCGGCCGCCGCAATGGCCCCGCTATTGTTGCGCACCGCGCCGCGCAGCCCCGGCAGGATGCGGTCGAGCCCGCTCGCGATCTTGTCCATGCTAGTGCCGCCGCCCTGACGCGCGAGATATTGCGCAACCATCTGGTCGATGCCGAGCAGCCCAACGAGCCGGTCGAGGCCGGCGACCGTCAAATTGATCTGACCATCGAGCCGGCCGGCTGGCGTTAAGGCGAGCGAGCCGGCGCCGACGGCGAGAATGTCGCCCTGCGCCAGTCGCGCCTGCGCAATCTCGATGCGTCCGCCAGCCGCGGCAAGCTCGCGCCAGCGCGCGCTCCACGGCTTGGGGGCGAAATCCTTGAGGCCGAACAGCACTGCGGAAACTTCGCCGTCGCTCGGCCGCGCCAATGCCGGATGCAGCGCGGGCGCCGATGCGCCGGCGAACTGCAGCGCAATTTCGATGGCCGGATTGTCGTTGACGGTTCCCGCCGCGACGCGGCCATGAAGCTCGACATGCGTGGCGGTCGCAACCGTCTCCATCGCGCCGCGGCTGATGCGCGCGAACTCCGGCTTGTCGATGACGACCGATACCCGCTCCGGCGCCGCTGCGGTGCCGCGCACGCTGGCCCGCGCGAGCGACCAGTTTGCCTGCATGCTGATCGGATGACCGGCTTGGGCAAGCGTCAACGGGCCGTTGAATTCGCCGATCAGCAGGGTCGGATCGTAAGCTTGCGCCACGATGAGCGAATCCCTGGCGGCAAGCCGCAGCGGCGGATCGAGGGTTGGAAAATCGGTCGTGGCATCGATGCAGCGGACCTCGATCCGGAACGGATAGCCGCCGATTTGCTGCGCACCGCAGGTGTGGATGCGTCCGCCCAGCGCTTCGCGGTCGCGCCAGCCGGCGATCGCGGTTGCGGCGCGGGAAGCGGCGTAGAACCAGAAACCGGACCACGCCGCCGCCAAGATCAAGACGCCGATGAGCGGGATCGCGATCCGCCAAGGCCGGCGGCGGACGGGGGCCGGGTGGTCGACGTTCTGGGTCACGTGCTGTTCCGGAAGTTGCGTTGCGACGTGTAGCCTGATAGGCGAGCGGCGCGCTTTTCGTCAATGCGGCCGCAATGAACCGGGTTTCCACGCACGATCGGGATTTCTGGGTGTTCGGCTACGGCTCGCTGATCTGGCGGCCGGGCTTCGCGTTTGTCGAGCGCGTGCCGGCGAAGCTTGTTGGATTGCACCGCGCGCTCTGCGTCTATTCGTTCGTGCACCGCGGCACGCCGGAGAACCCGGGTCTGGTGCTCGGCCTCGACCGCGGTGGCGCCTGCCGCGGCATTGCCTATCGCGTCGCTGGCGCTCGGCGCGACGAAACGCTTGCGTATCTGCGCGCGCGCGAGCAGGCCACCAACGTTTATCTTGAGACGCAGCGGTCGGTGGTTCTGCACGGCAAACCGGAGCGGCGCGTGCGCGCGCTCGCGTTCTGCGTCGATCGCGGTCACGCGCAATACGCCGGCCGACTGTCGCTCGACCAGCAATTGCACCTTGTCCGCCATGGCCGTGGCCGTTCTGGCCCCAATCCCGAGTACGTCGTTTCGACCGTCGAAGCGCTGGAAGTGATTGGCTGTCATGACCGGAACTTGCACCTGCTGGCGCAGCGTTTGAAAGGATTTCACCCGCATCCACCGCTGGCGCACGAATGACTTGAACGCAGCGTCGCCGCCCCGCCGCGGTGGCGCCGGTGTTCGTCGATTTAACCGGCGCTCGAATTTTGTCGATTACGCGGCGGTGACTACGCGCTTGACGAGCTGCGGATTTGCACGTTCAGCCTCGGATATCAAGCGTGCCGTCGCGGTTTCGATATCGTCCTGCAAGCGGCGAAAAAATTTTGCGCGCGGCAATCCCGCCGGAATTGGGTCGAGAAACTCGACAATCACGGTGCCCGGGTAGCGCAGGAATCGCCGCCGCGGCCAGAACAGCCCGCTGTTGAGCGCGACCGGAACGCAGGGCGCATCACATGCCGCGTAGAGCGGGACGACGCCGAGTTTGTAGTCGGGCTCCGCGCCCGGCGCGCGCCGCGTGCCTTCGGGAAAGATGATCACCTGTCGCCTTTCGCCGAGCGCCGCGCGCGTATGTGCGGTCAATCCGGCCAGCGCCTCCTTGCCGGCGCTGCGATCGACGGCGATCATTCCGCCCTTGATCAATCCCCAGCCGAACAACGGAATCCACGTCAGTTCACGCTTGAGAATATATGTTGGATCGTCGAACACCGTCATCAGCGCAAACGTATCCCATGCCGATTGATGCTTGGCCGCGATCAGCGCCGCGCCCGACGGAATCTTATCGAGTCCGCGCCATTCCACCTTCAGGCCGCACACGGTGCGCGCCAGCCACAGGCAACTGCGACCCCAGAATTTTGCCAGGGCAATCATCGCACGCCGCGGCAGCGGCAGGATCAGTGTCGCCAGCAGCACGTGCAATACGAGGTTGAGGTAGAACAGGACGTTGAAAACGATCGAGCGAAAAGCGATCACGAATATCGGGTCCAACGCAGATGACAATTGAACGCGCGGTCAGCGCGCGATGTGACCGCGAAGGCTGGCGACCTCCGCCGTCTGGACAACCGGATCGAGCCGCATCCGGACGACGGCGACAATATATTTCAAATACTCGAATACCAACGTCTTTGTAGACGCTGCGCTCGTCCACCATGGCGCCGCGCGCTGGCGTTCGGTGATGACCGGATAGGGTATCAGCGTCAATTCCGGCATTTGGTGAGCAAGCTCCGCCATCGCGCGCGGCATGTGAAATGACGACGTCACAATGACCAGCGAGCGAAAGCCGTGCTCATTCGCCCAGCGCCGCGTTTCGATGGCGTTGCCGATGGTATTGACCGCCGAATGGTCGAGGTCGATGCAGCAACTGAACATTAATTGATAGCGCGGCATCAGGCGGGAAATTTCGTCGGCCCGGGTCGTGCGGTTGACGCCCGTGATCAGGAGCCGCTTGCCGTGCCCGGCTGCCAGCAGCTCGACCGCGTCGCCGATGCGTTCCGGGCCGCCGGTCAATGCAACGATGCCGTCAGCGGCGCGTTCGAGCGCGGGCTCGGTGAGTGCGACCTGGGACGCATACCAGAAGAAACCGGCGGCAAGCGCAGCGACACAGAGGCCCGCCGCCGCGGCGCTGACCTTAAGGCCGCGCGCGCGGCGCCGCGGCCCTGGTCCGGCTGCCGTCGCCATGGGCTGAACGCCCGGCATCGGTTTCAGCATCGAAGTTCGCATGCGCATGGCCCAGCTTCGACGATAGCCGCCACTCTGATGAGCCGCCCGTAAAGCGACCGTTAACGTGATTGCGGGCGTCCCATCAGCATAACGCAAATTTCGGCGGCTCAAAGGCAGCCGTCACGCAATCGTCCGCAGCGTCCGGTTGACGACCTCGCGCGCGGTGCCGGCTGCAATCACGGCAATGAGAAGGACCTGCAGGCTGATGATGGCGTAGCCCGCCGGGCCAATTGAAAACGAACCGAACAGCGCCGCGGTCTGGTCGCCGCCGGCGGTGCCGACAAGACTGTTGCTGACCACGCCGGCGATCACGAACAGAAGGAGCGCCACGCCACCACCGGCCACGCCGCCCTTGATCCCGAGCGTGAGAAAGTGCCGTAGAAACTGTCCCGCGATGTAGCGGTCAGTGGCGCCGATAAAGTGCAGCACCTCGACGATCGGTCGGTTGGCGGCCATCGCGCCGCGGGTCGCGAACGTCACCGACAGCACGGTCGCCACAAGCATCAGTACCAGCATCGCGATTCCGATCGCGATGGCCGAACTTGCCATGGCGCGCATGCGGTCGACCCAGCCGCGGTGATCGTCAAGCGAGGCGCCCGCGATCTCGCGCGCCAGCGAGGCACGCAATGCCGCGACGTCCGGCCGCTGGCCGCCGCGCAGCTTGACGACGATGACGCGTGGGACCGGCAGGTCGTCGAGCGCGAAGCCGGTTCCCAGCCACGGTTCGAGCAGGCGCGCGGATTCCTCACGTGTGTATGGGCGCACCTCAAGGACGCCGGGCGCCGCACGCGCGATGGTGGCAGCGCGGGTGACATCGGCATCGATGTTGCGGCCGGCGGACGGGCGCACCTGAATGGTCATTTCGCTGGCCACCTCCGACTGCCATTCGGTGGCGGCTACAAGCATCAGCATGACGCCGCCCGTCGTCAGCGACGACAGGAATGTCATGATCGCGATGATCGCGACGAGCGCGCGGCCGCCGATTGTGCTTTTCGGCACGATCGGTGCTTCGGGACGCGCCGTGGCGCCGGCGCGCGGCGCCATGATCTCAGTGCGGTCACGTGCATCCGCCATGGTGATCTTACTCATAGGTATGCACGCGGCCGTCATGCAGAACGAGCCGGCGTGCGTCGTATTGGTCCATCAACGCAATATCATGCGTCGCAATTACCACCGATGTGCCCGACTTGTTCAGCTCGATGAACAGGCGCAGCAGCCGTTGCGCGAGATTGGGGTCGACATTGCCGGTCGGCTCGTCCGCAAGCAGCAATTGCGGCCGCGCGATAACCGCGCGCGCGATCGCGGCGCGCTGCTTTTCGCCGCCGGAAAGCACCGGCGGCAATGCGCTCATGCGTTCGCCGAGCCCGACCCAATGCAGTAACTCGGTCACCTCATCGCGGTAGCCGGCTTCCTTGCGGCCGAGCACGCGCAACGGCAGTGCGACGTTCTCAAATGTAGTCAGATGGTCAAGCAACCGGAAGTCCTGAAATACGATCCCGATGCGGCGGCGCAGCTTCGCAAGGTCGTCCTTTTCGAGCGTCGCAATGTCCTGGTCAAACAGCGTGATCAGGCCGCGCGTCGGCTTGAGCGACAGAAACAGAAGCCGCAGCAGCGAAGTCTTTCCAGCGCCCGACGGGCCGGTCAGAAACTGAAACGAGTGCGGGTCAATGCGAAACGTGAGGTCGCGCAGAACCTCCGGGCCTAGCCCATAGCGCAATCCCACGTTTTCGAACCGGACCATCCGAATCGCCCTGCGCCAGCGAATGGTCCTCAATACAGGATAAGGCGGGGGAGGGCACTCGGTTAACGCATCCTTAACATCCTTGGTTTCCGATCCGTTAACGCAGGCTGGTTAGAAATCAGGAAAACGTCCGGTCGATTCGCCAATGCTGCTTGTCTGTCCGAAGTGTTCGACATCGTATCAGCTCAACATCTCCTCGTTCGGCGCGGCCGGGCGCGAGGTGCGCTGCGCGCGTTGCCGTCACGGTTGGATCGCGCACGATCCGGAGCCGGAGCCGGTTGCGGCCATGGCCGCGCAGTTGGCCGCGGAGATCGACTTCGACAGCGATCCAATTCTCTCCGCCGAGACCGAGTACGTGCCGCCGCCCGCGCCAACGCCCGCGCCAACGCCCGAGCTAGTACCGAAGGCAAGTCCGACGGCGGCCGAACCTGACGACACGTTGCCGCCCATCGATCCCGCGGCACCGATGATCGACGACGCGCCGCCGCTCGCCCCCGAGATTACGGAGGTCACTACCGCTGCTTCTGCTGCCTTCGACGTCAAGCCGTGGCTGCGGATCGCATTCGGCTGGTTGTCAAAAATACCGATGCCGAAGATACCGATGCCGAAGATACCGATGC
>JBGPOB010000216.1:0-6519 GCA_041487815.1 Xanthobacteraceae bacterium
CCGCGGCAAATTCTCGATATCTTCTTGTCACCTGCCGGGCCCGATGCACCCGTCGCCATGTTCATCCACGGCGGCTACTGGCGCGCGCTGCAACCATCGGCCTTCAGCCAGGTCGCGGCCGGGCTCAATGCGCGCGGCGTGACGGTCGCGCTGGCAGGCTATGATCTCTGCCCTCAAGTAGGCATCGGCGACATTGTTGCGGAAATCCAGCAGGCTTGTCTCTTCCTCTGGCGGAGATTCGGGAAGCGGCTCCTGCTGTTCGGCCATTCCGCCGGCGGCCATCTCAGCGCCACGACGTTCGCGACCAATTGGCCGGCGCTGGGCGGCCCCGCCATGCTGGTGCCGGCGGCGATGGCGATCTCCGGCCTGTTTGATCTCGAACCGATGATCGCGACGTCCATGAATGTCGATTTCAAGCTCGACGCCGCCGCGGCGCGCCGCCTGTCGCCGCTCTATTGGTCGCCGCCCAAGGGTGGGATTTTCGACGCCGTTGTCGGCGGCGCGGAATCGAGTGAATTCCTGCGCCAGAGCCGCACGATCGCCGACGCCTGGAGCAAAGCTGGAGTAACCACGCGCTATCGGGCGATTGCCGGCGCCAACCATTTTACCGTGATCGAGCCGCTGGCGAACGCAGGAAGCACGTTGGTCAATCGCCTCGTTGAACTATTACCGCACACCTAGAACCAATAGCGCCACGCAAACACTGCCGTCAGCATCGCTCCGACCGCCGTCACAACCACGCGCATGACGTTGTGCGGAACGATCTGCGCCAACCGCGCCCCGATGAACGCACCGACCAGAGCGCCCGCCATCATCACCAGCGCCGGCTGCCAGCGCACCGCGCCCTGCGCGGTGAAGACGCCGGCGGCGACGACACTGTTCAGACTGGTGACGAGATTCTTGGTGACGTTGGCGGAGCGATAGTCGCCACCGGTCCCGATCGACAGGACGCCGATGAGCAGAACGCCGACCCCGGCGCCGAAATAGCCGCCATAAAACGAGACCGGGAAAATCACGCCCATACTGTGGGACCAGCGCTGCGCCCCCTGGCTCGCGGCGCGCACGCGCAGCCACGTGCTGATGCGGCCACCGAACGCGAACAGCACGGTCGCGAACGCCATCAACACCGGAACGAAATAGGCAAATACCTTTTCCGGCGTTGCCAACAGTAACAACGCGCCCGCAAAGGCGCCGATGAGCGAGGCAACGACAAGCCCCGCGAACGCACGATCGATCGGCGGCAGTTGCGCGCGATCGTAAAGCGCGGCGAGAAAATTTCCGGGCGTCAGCGCCACCAGATTGCAAACGGTCGCGACCACGGGCGGCAACCCGACCGACAGCAGCGCCGGATACGTCACCAGCGCCGCACCGCCGACGAGCGACGAAATAATGCCGCCGACAACGCCGGCGGCAACCAGCAGAACAATGTGAAATACATCCATGGCGCAGGTTAGAGCGCGTCCCGTTTTAATAAAACCATGTTTCGACACGCTCGTTCCCGCGCAAGCGGGGACCCAGAGCCGCGCTTCCTCGCATTCCAGTGCTGGATTCCCGCTTTCGCGGGAATGAGCGGAACGGTTTAGAAAAACGCCTGGATTCCGGTCTGCGCGCGACCCAGGATCAGCGCATGAATGTCATGCGTGCCCTCGTAGGTGTTGACGGTTTCGAGGTTCGCCATCACGCGCATGATATGAAACTCCTCGGAAATCCCGTTGCCGCCGTGCATGTCGCGTGCAACGCGCGCGATTTCGAGCGCCTTGCCGCAGTTGTTGCGCTTCATCAGCGATACCGACGGCGGCGCGGCGGTGCCGGCTTCCATCATTCGCCCGAGCCGCAGCGCGCCGGCAAGACCAAGCGCGATTTCGGTTTGCATGTCGGCGAGCTTTTTCTGAACGAGCTGATTGGCCGCCAGCGGGCGGCCGAATTGTTTGCGCTCCAGAACATATTGTCGCGCGCGATGCCAGCAGAATTCCGCCGCGCCCATAGCGCCCCAGGCGATGCCGAAACGCGCATTGTTGAGGCAGCCGAACGGCCCTGCCAGCCCGTTCGCGTTCGGCAACAGATTGTCCTCGGGAACGACTGCGTCCTGCAGAACGATTTCACCGGTAACAGAGATGCGCATCGACAGCTTGCCGGTGATCTTCGGCGTCGAAAAGCCCGGCGTTCCGCGCTCGACAATGAACCCGCGGATGGCGCCGTCCAACTTGGCCCAAACCACCGCGACATCGGCGATCGGCGCATTGGTGATCCACATTTTGGCGCCGTTGAGCTTGTAGCCGCCGGCCACCTTCTCGGCGCGGGTCACCATCGAACCGGGGTCGGAGCCATGGTCGGGCTCGGTCAGGCCGAAGCAGCCGACGATCTCGCCCTTGGCAAGCCTGGGCAAATATTTGCGCCGCTGCGCCTCGCTCCCGTAAGCGAAAATCGGATACATCACGAGCGACGACTGCACCGACATCGCCGAGCGATATCCGGAATCAACGCGGTCGAGTTCGCGCGCGATCAGCCCGTACGAGACGTAGCCAAGGCCCGCGCCGCCATATTCCTCGGGAAAGGTCGCGCCGAGCAGCCCCAGCGAACCCATTTCCGCAATGACCGCGCGATCAAATTTTTCCTCGCGAAATGCTTCGATGACGCCGGGGAACAACTGGTCCTGCGCAAAGCGGCGCGTGCTGTCGCGCACCATGCGCTCTTCGGAGGTCAGTTCCGCTTCGATCCCGAGGGGGTCGTCCCAGTTGAATGTGACTTTGCCAACGGCGGGCTCTTGGCGCACTTCGGCGCGTGGCGACATCGCAGGTCTCCCAAGTGCATCCCGGCCAATCGCGGCGGGTCAGCCTGACTATAGCGCTAACCCCTGATAAACTCACGCTCGCAGCATCGCCAAGTCCGCGACCGGTGGGCCATGAAGGAATTCAGAAATAAGACTGCGTTCGTGACGGGAGCAGCCAGCGGCGTCGGGCTGGCGCTGGCGCGGACGTTTCTGGACCGCGGCATGAACGTCATGCTGGCCGATGTCGAGAAAGCGGCGCTGCAGGCCGCGGCGCACAGCCTTTCGAACTACGGCAACCGGGTCGCGAGCGTGCTGTGCGACGCCGCCGTCGGAGAGGCGATCGAGGACGCCGCCGCCAGGACGTTTGAGCGGTTCGGTCCTGTGCATGTTCTATGCAACAACGCCGGGGTGTCGCGCGGGGGCAGCGTCGAAGAGATCGCTCTCGCTGACTGGGAATGGGTGATCGGGGTCAATCTCTACGGCATGATTCACGGCATCCGCGCTTTCCTGCCGCACATGAAGGCCCACGGCGAGCCGAGCCATATCATTTCAACGTCATCGATGTCCGGCCTGACGCCGAAGGCGCTGGCCGGACCCTATGGCGCCACCAAATTTGCGATCGTCGGGCTGTCGCACGTCCTGCAGCAGGAGCTGGCCGGCAGCAATGTCGGGGTCAGCGTGCTCTGCCCCGGCTGGACCCGCACCAATATGCCGGACAACGGCCGCAACCGGCCCGCGCGCTATGGCGGCGCTTATGACTATCGCGCCGATCCAGTGCTTGCGGAGCGTAACCGGCAATACGTCGAGGGTTCGCGCGCGGGGCTCGATCCGCTCGATCTCGCGGCGCTGGTCATGCGCGCCATTGAGGAAAACGAATTCTATATCGTGACGCAGCCCGACCGCCGCGGCGATGTCGAGGCGCGCTACAATGAAATTCTCGACGCGTTCGACGCCGCCAAGGAGCGGCTGCCGAAGATACTCAAGACCGGCTAAACTGGCGGCCCGATAACGACATCACGTGGAGGAACGATCGTGAAATTCCACTGGTTCCATCTGATGCCCTATCCGTATCTGCCGGATAATTTCAAGCAGAAGCATCGCTCGGTCTGGGTCGACCTCCCCGCCGCGGATATTTACGACCCGATTAAGGGTCACCAGGTCTACAACGACTATCTCGATCAGCTCGAATTCGCCGAGCGCGCCGGCTTCGACGGCATCTGCGTCAACGAGCATCACCAGAACGGTTATGGGCTGATGCCCTCTCCCAACCTGATGGCGGCGGCGCTGGCGCGGCGCACGTCAAAGGCCAAGCTCGTGGTGCTCGGCAATTCCGTCGCGCTCTACGACCCGGCGATCCGCGTCGCCGAAGAAATGGCGATGCTCGACGTCCTGTCCGGCGGTCGGCTGGTGTCCGGATTTCCGGTCGGTACCGGCATGGACACCGCATTCTGCTATGGCGCCAACCCGGCGACACTGCGCGACAAGTATCGCGAGGGCGTCGAATTGATCGTCAAGGCCTGGAAAACGCGCAGACCCTTCGCCTTCAACGGCAAGTACACCAAGCTACGCTACGTCAATCCCTGGCCGGTGCCGATCCAGACCCCGCACCCGCCGATCTGGATTCCGGGCGGCGGATCGATCGAGACGTGGGAATGGTGCGTGAAGAACGACTTTCTCTACGCCTATCTTTCCTACTGGGGATATGAATCCGGCCGCCCGGTGATCGACGGCTTCTGGGAGACGGTTTCGCGCCTGGGCGGCGAGATCAATCCCTACCGCGCCGGCTTCCTGCAATTCGTCGGCGTCGCGGAGAACGACGCGGAAGCCGAGCGGCTTTACGCGGAGCCGGCGGAATATTTCTACAATCGCTGCTTCCACATTTCTCCCGAGTTCTACAATCCGCCCGGCTACGCCAGCATCGCCACCATCCGCAAAGGCGTCAACAGCCAGGTGGTGAAGGCCTCGCAGCACCTGCGCACCGCTTCGGTCAAGTGGAAGCACCTGATCGACGATGGCGTCATCATCGCCGGCAGCCCGCAGACCATCGTCGACCGCCTCAACGACATGGCCGACAAGCTCAACGTCGGGCACGTCTTGTTGCTTTGCCACTTCGGCAACATGAAAAACGACACCGTCTACTACAACACCACGCGCTTCGCTCGCGAAGTAATACCCAAGCTGCGCCATCGCTTCAGCGAATACGAGGACCGCTGGTGGCCCAAATCGCCGCTGACCGATGTGCAGAAGCCGGCGGCGCTGTCGACGGCCGCCGAATGACGGTGCCGGAGCCCATGATGCTGACGAGTGAAAGCGTGGCGCTGCCGGGCGGACGCACCAGCCGCGTCCTGCGCGGCGGCATCGGACCGACGGTCGTGTGGCTGCATGGCCCGCACGGATTGCGCGGGCACGATCCGGTCGTCGCGGAACTTGCGCGGCGCTATTCGGTCATCGCGCCGCTATCGCCCGGCTTCGCCGACCTCGCGGAGCTTGACGACATCGACAGCGTGCATGATCTCGCGCTGCACTATGACGCCTTGTTCGACGCACTGGGACTCCAGGCCATTACGCTCCTCGGCCATTCGTTCGGCGCCATGGTCGCGGCCGAATATGCCGCGCATTATCCGCGGCGCGTGGCGAAGCTGGTGCTGATGTCGCCATTCGGACTGTGGCGCGACGACCATCCGGTCGCCGATTTCTTCGGCGTCCCCTACATGACGTTCGACAAGCTCGTCTGGAAGTCGGGCAAGGTATCGCCGGAAATGTCCGATCCCGCCGACGAGCCGAACGACCCGATCGAGAAGCAGGTAGCGGTGGCGCAGGCGCTGACGACGGTGGCCAAATTCATCTGGCCGATCCCGGACCGCGGTCTGCGCCGGCGATTGCCGCGCGTCACCGCGCCGACGCTCGTGATCTTCGGCGCCGATGACGCCGTAATCCCGCCGATCTATGCCGATGAGTTTGCCGCCGCCATTCGCCATGCGCGCAAGGCGGTGATCGCCGACGCCGCACACATGGTCCCCTACGAGCAACGGGCCGAGGTCTTCACGCTGCTGGATGCCTTCCTTGGCGACGCCGGCGCACGCTCAAGCGCGGCGATGACCGGAGCGCATGGCTAGGCCTTTCGCGTCGATATTTTGACTACGATCAAACGAATTCGCTGGGATGCGCGCATCTTATCTTCGATGGCAATCGGAGAGGCATACCCATGCCACAGGACACCCTTATCATTGTCGGTGCGGTTACAGTCGCGTTTCTGATTTTCGCCAGCGTGCTTTATTGGGCGGAACGGCGAACGCGCAATCTGTCGCACTGACGCCGCCTGTCATTGCGAGCAAAGCGAAGCAATCTCCCGATCGGAAAATTGCTCATGTTTGCGCGCGTCCAACCGAAGATTGCTTCGTCGCCGCTTCCGCCTTCGCCCCGCGGGCTACGGCAAACAGGCCAATTCCTCGCAATGACGTTAGCTTCGCGGTAGTCCCACCGCCGTTGCCCCTGCCGCGCGGCTGCGCTAATGAAAGCGCAGCGCGCCCGTAGCTCAGCTGGATAGAGCGTTGCCCTCCGAAGGCAAAGGTCAGAGGTTCGAATCCCCTCGGGCGCGCCAATGTAATCAATGATTTATGCGAACGAGTCCTTTGCCAACCCTGCTTCGGGTAAGCGGAAGGTAAGCATGAAAATATGAGATGGTGTAGCGCCGCTATTCAGCAGCCGGTCGATCGCCTAAGTTTCGTGATGTCTGCTCTTGCCCCGAA
>JBGPOB010000217.1:0-6500 GCA_041487815.1 Xanthobacteraceae bacterium
CAGCTACCGCCGCGGGCCTCGACGCCCGCGGTCAATGCGGTGCCATTGCCGCGCCCGCGTCCGCCCGAGGCGGGACCGCGCGCCGTCGAGGCCGGCCCCGACGACGCCAATCGCGAACCCGCCGCGCCCTCGGAATGCTTCCTGGCGCTGACCGCCGGGCTGGCGATTGCCGCGCCGCTGCCGCCGATCGCGGAGCCGAACGGCTGCGAGGCGCCCGACGTGGTGCGGCTCGATGCCGTCATTGTCCAAAACCAACGGCGGGTGTCGATCAATCCGCCGGCGACGCTTCGCTGCGAAATGGCGACCGCGATCGCCCAATGGCTGCGCGGCGATCTGGCTACAATGGTCGCGCCACTTGGCGCGCCGCTCGCGGGGATCGAAAACTACGATTCATTCGATTGTCGTGGCCAGAACCGGATTGCCGGTGCGAAAACCAGCGAGCACGGTCGCGCCAATGCCCTGGACATACGCGCGCTGCTGCTGGCGAGTGGGCTGCGCGTGGAGTTGACCAACCCGGAGGTGGCACGAACGCTGCGCGAAAACGTGCGCCGGAGCGCGTGCGCGCGATTTACCACCGTGCTCGGCCCCGGCTCCGACGGCTATCACGAAAACCACGTGCACGTCGATCTCGCCGAGCGGCGCAACGGCTTTCGCCTGTGCCAATGGGACGTGCGCGAGCCGGAAATCCCGCTGCCGCGCGATCGACCGATCGTGCGCGATCCGTAAAAGTGGGAACCGGTTTTGCGCCAGACCTACCTTCGCCCGCCGAAGCGGGCTTCGCGTAGACGGGTCGCGCGCTACCTTTATGAATTGGCGCATGATCTGTTCGGCGAACCGGGGCCACTTCGCCGGATCATGCGCTTGCGCCGCCGCGCACGCTTTGACGCGGTACGGATCATGGCCAATCCCATTGTCATTGCGAGCGAAGCGAAGCAATCTCGGGTCAAAGGCACTTGCCAGATCTGGATTGCTTCGTCGGCTGTCGCCGACTCGCAATGACTACCGGAACACCCGCCATGCTCAGCAATCTCGCCGTCCGCGACATCGAAACGCTCATCCACCCCTATACCAACCTCGACCAGTTCCGGCAGGCCGGTCCGCTGGTGATCGAGCGCGGGCAGGGCGTTTACATCTATGACAATACCGGCAAGGCCTATATCGAGGGCCTCTCGGGGCTGTGGTGCACGGCGCTCGGCTACGGCAACGAAGAACTGGTCGAAGCCGCCGCCGCGCAGATGCGCAAGCTCGCGTTCGGCCACCTGTTCTCCGGCCGGAGCCACGATCCGGCGATTGAACTGGCCGAGCGGCTGAAAGAGATCGCGCCGGTCCCGATTTCAAAAGTTTTTTTCTGCAATTCCGGCTCCGAGGCCAACGACAGCCAGATCAAGCTCGTCTGGTACATGAACAACGCGCTCGGCCGGCGCGCCAAGAAGAAGATCATCAGCCGCCACAAGGCCTATCACGGCGTCACCATCGCTGCGGCTTCGCTCACGGGGCTGCCCAACAACCAGACCGATTTCGATGTGCCGATCGCCGGCATCCTGCACACGGCATGCCCGCATCACTATCGTTTTGCCGAGGCGGGCGAGAGCGAGGATGCGTTTTCGGCGCGGCTTGCCGGCGAGCTTGAGCAACTGATCCTGCGCGAAGGCCCGGACACGGTCGCGGCCTTCATCGCGGAGCCGGTGATGGGAGCCGGCGGCGTCATCGTGCCGCCGCAGGGCTATTTCGAAAAGATCGGCGCCGTCTGCGCCAAGTACGATCTCTATGTCATCAGCGACGAAGTGATCTGCGGCTTCGGCCGCCTTGGAAAAATGTTCGGCGGCGATGCCGTCGGCTTCAAGCCGCATGCGCTGTCGGTCGCCAAGGCCTTGTCATCGGGCTATCTGCCGATTGCCGCCGTGATGGTGCCGGAGGTCATGTACCAGGCGCTGCTGGCGCAGAGCCGCAAGATCGGCATCTTCGGCCACGGCTTCACATATTCGGGCCACCCGGTGGCGGCGGCGGTCGCGCTCAAGACGCTCGAAATCTATGCCCGCGACGGAATCGTCGCGCAAGCCGCGGCGAAAACCCCGCAGTTCCAGAAGCGCCTCAACGCGCTCGGCGATCATGCGCTGGTCGGCGAGGCGCGCGGGCTTGGATTGATCGGCGCCGTCGAACTGGTCGCGGACAAGAAGACCGCTCGCGCGTTCGAGCCGACGGCCGGCGTCGGCGCGCGCTGCGTGCGTGAGGCCGAGGCGGCGGGGCTGATCGTGCGCTCCCTGCCGGGCGATACGGTCGCCGTCTGTCCGCCGCTGGTGATTGCGCCCGCGGAGATCGACACGCTGTTCGATCGCCTTGGCATCGCGCTCGACCGCACGCTCGACTGGGCGGTGCGCGAGCGGCTGGTTGAGCGTTAGGAGATGAAAAACGGCGCCGTTGCCGGCGCCGCTTTGAATTTCAATGGGGCGCGTCGGCTCAGAATGCGTTCTGGATGCCGCCACCGCCGCGCAGCGCGACGATCGGATTGTTCGGGGAATCACCCTGACCCGGCGCGATCACCACCACCGGCGCGCCAACCTTGACGCGGTTGTAGAGGTCGATCACGTCCTCATTGGTCAACCGGATGCAGCCCGACGAAATCGCGTACCCGATGTATTCGGGCTGATTGGTGCCGTGAATGCGGAACAGCGTGTCCTTGTTGCCTTCGAACAGATAGAGAGCGCGCGCGCCCAGCGGATTGTGCGGACCGCCGCTGACGAAGCTCGGGATGTTGCCCAGCCGCTGCTTGATATCGGCGGTCGGAACCCAGTTCGGCCATTCCTGCATGTTGCCGACCTTGGCGACGCCGGACCAGGCCAGCGCCTCGTCGCCGACGGTGATGCCGTAGCGGATCGCCTTGCCGCTCGCCACCACGTAGTAGAGATAGCGCGCGTCGGTATCGATCACGATGGTGCCGGGCGCTTCCCTGCGATGATAATCCACGATGTGCCGGCGATACGGCTCGGGAATGGTGGCCGGCTGGTAGGGCGCGTTGGCCAGGAGCTGCCGATCGCGCGGCTTCAAATTGGTGTCGGACGCCGGCTCGAGCGTGGCGGTTTGCATGCACCCGCCGAGCAGCAATCCCAACAATACAAACCCGACAGCTTTCGCCGCCATGACTACCTCGCTGCCCGTTCTAAACTAACCGTTTTTCAAAATCGCCCCGCGCGACGCCCCCATCCGCAGGCTTCGAGTCGTTTTCCGCTGCACCCACGCTCTTAGCGAAATTGGGCGTGCCGTTCCAGAGAATATCCCAGTTTCGCCCGCACGTCGCCGTGAACCTGTTGCAGGAATGCCGCACTTGTAGGAGCGCCAGGGCTAGAGCGCATGCAGCAAGAATACACGGGGGTTTTGCGCCCGAATGCGCGTGAACTTTGAAGTTGCGTCATTTTCTGACGGCGAACCGGTATTCACCACCGATCCAGTCGCGTGAGGGCGGGCCTTCGCCTGAGAATGCTCTGGGTGCCTAAAATTCCACCCACCAACGAACGGCGGGCGCGGTATCCGGCGGCGGCGCGGCAGCGGCCGACCCGATCGAGGGGGTCGTTAACCATTTGGTTGCGAAGCTCGGTCACATCCCATCGGCGCGCGCCGGCAATCACGGCAATGGCACGGAAATGTCATCGCGGCGCGCGGTTTGTTGCAAATTTTGGCCGCGGCGGCTCGCTATAGAGGCAAGCAAGGGGCGCTTAAAAACACCGCCCACCAAGGAGGATACAATGTCAGTTTCGCAGCGTTCATCGCCGTCGCAACCGGCGACGCCAGTTCAGCCGGCTGTGCAAGAACGCCCGCAGCCGGTCGACCTCAGGGGCCGCTACAGCCGGATCGGGATTTCAGCGGTCGCCGCCGCCGCGCGCTACCAGTCCGCGCCGGACAACGTCGGCCCGAGAGCCACCGCGGCCGACCGCTCGACCGCGCGCGGCTGGTCGCGCCATTCCTAATTTCGATCGCCTTCGACCCCGCGGCCGCCGCGCGATTTTGAAATTGCGCGGATCGCGAAGATAGCCGATACACGACGCGCGACATGCGGTGCGCAATGCGCCGCGATGTGCCGTCTTGCAGGTCGGAATCCTCGCGATGCTCTCAGTCCACGTCCAGCGCGGCACCGCGCTCGATCGTACGACGGTTGCCGCCGAAGGCGAGTTTCCGGAAGGCGCCGTCTGGATCGACCTCGTGGCGCCGACGCTGAGCGAAGACAAGATCGTCGAGCGCGCACTCGGCATCGCGGTGCCGACGCGCGAGGAAATGCAGGAAATCGAGGTCACCAGCCGGCTCTATTTCGAGAACGGCGCGCGCTACATGACGGCGACTTTGATGTGCCAATCGGACTCCGACAGTCCCAAGACCACTGCCGTCACCTTCATCCTCGCCGGCCACCGCCTGATCACCGTGCGCTACGACGAGCCGCGCCCCTTCACCATCGTCAACAACAAGCTTTCGCGCGCCTGCCCGCCGGCGGTAACCGGCGAGATCGTGATGATGGACATCCTCGACGCGGTCATCGACCGCGCCGCCGATATTCTCGAGCGCATCGGCGCCGACGTCGACCAGGTCTCGCGCGACATTTTCGAGCCCGAGGCTGCCGGGATTATGACGGCACGGCCCTACAACAAAATCCTCATCAATATCGGCCGCAAGGGCGATCTGACTTCGAAAGTGCGCGAGAGCCTGGTCTCGATCGGCCGCATGTTGCTTTACGTGTCCAATGAAGTCGACGGCATGAAGTGGCCGAAGGAGCAGCGCGCCACGCTCATGGGCATGCAGCGCGACGTGCAGGCGCTGTCCGATCACGCCACCTATCTGTCGAACAAGATCACGTTCCTGCTCGACGCCATGCTCGGCGTCGTCAGCCTGCAGCAGAATAACATCATCAAGATTTTTTCCGTCGCCGCGGTGGTGTTCATGCCGCCGACGCTCATCGCCTCGATCTACGGCATGAATTTTCGCCACATGCCGGAGCTGGATTGGATCGGCGGCTATCCGCTGGCGCTGGTGCTGATGGTGCTCGCGGCCGTGCTGCCCTACGTGTTCTTCAAGTGGCGGAAGTGGTTGTAGCGGGTCGCGGCGTATCCGCTGTTGGCCGCCGGCGATGGCGTTCAGTCGGTTGGGATGCTGAACATTTGCCGGTGCCGCGCCGGCGCGCCGGCGAGCATCCTGTGAATTTCGGCGACGACGATGTGGGTGCGGGCCGGCTTCTTCAGCACCGAAATTCCGTTGCCCGGCCGAAATCGGACATCGCGCACAAGGTGCGCGAATGCCGTCAGAAATAGGATTCCGGTTCGGGGATTGACGCGCCGCGCGCGGCGCGCCAGTTCGATGCCGTCCACTTTGGGCAGCACCACGTCAGTCACGATGAGGTCGAAAGCTTCTTCGTGGATGCGTCGGCACGCGGAGGCGCCGTTGTTGCAGATCACGACCGTCAATCCCGCGTTTCGCAAAGCCGCGCCGAGCAGTGCGCTATGGTCGCGGTTCGCCTCGGTCAGCAAGATTCTTGGTGAAGTTTCCGAGCCCGCCGGTCGCGCGGGCAAGGGCGCCAGCGATTGTCCGTTGCGCAATGACGGTCGATGCATCAACACGATAATGCTGCACTCGGATACTGGACACGGACACTGCGCGCAGCGGGCGCGCTTCATCAACCAAACGCATGATCTTCCGGTCTTTTGGCTTATTGATGACGCGCGGCGCCCATTTGCGGTCGTAATGTTCTTCGCCGTGCGGCGACGACACGCACGCCGTCCGGCACAATGTGTTCTTCAAGTGGCGGAAGTGGCTGTAGGCGAACGCGGCGATTGGCCAACCTGCCGTTGTCATTGCGAGGAGCCGGGACGGCGACGAAGCAATCGCATTCCCGTGCGCGGAAGAAAAGTGAGATTGCTTCGTCGCGCTTCCGCCTTCGCTAAAGCTTCCGCCTACGCTCTGCGAGCTTCGGCGGACCAGTCGGCGGACAAGCCGCGCTCCTCGCAATGACAATCGCCGTGATACCCTACGCCCGCGCATCCTCCCAGCCCGCCAGGGCCAGCGCATAGGTGCGCGATGCTGCGCGCAATTCGTCGGCGGTTGCATCGTCATCGACCGCGCGCGCCAGCACCATGCCGCCGACGCACAGCGCCACCACGGCAAGCGCGCGCTGGGTGTCGGCGTCGTTGCGCGCCTTGGCGGCTTCGCGCGCGATCGGGTTCGGCCCGAGGTTGGCGGAAAAAATCCCCGACATCATCTCCATCACCTGGCGGTAGGCGCGCTTGGCCGGACCGCCGCCGCGCGCGACATCGGTCGCCAGCCCGATGACCGGGCAGGAACCTTCGATGTCGTCGAGATGCTCGCGCGACAGATAGGCGTTGAGGATCGCGCGCGCGAGTTTCCTGCCGTCGGGCGCCACGCCTTGCGGCAGCTCCGCGAAGGCCAGCTTCTGCCAGGCCTCCACCGGGCCGCAGTTGATGAAATGCGTGATCGCCTCGGCGTAGAGATCTTCCTTGCTGGCG